>JAFGPL010000201.1 GCA_016936215.1 Bacteroidales bacterium | reverse complement strand
CCTCAAATATACTGGTTTTCGGTGACGTACATGCCACCGAACGCCAGTGAGGTTTAGTTCAACACATGGTATAGTGCATGCGGGTTTCAGAGGTATGCGGGGGTTTGTAGCTCGTAAAAAAAGTCAGTGTAAATTGATAGGTTTTCGCCTCATAATCCCGCACGACACCATACCATCAACCGTTTAGCAACAAGCCTAAGAAAAACGCTTCGACCAATGATATGAGATATTTAATTCTAATTTTTTTCATTTTTCTTTCTGGTATTGTATATAGCCAGACAAAGAAAATAAGATATGATTATGGTAATGGAAGTATTGAATCTACTGGGAAAGTTATAACATGTCCAGATTATGACAACAGATTTACTTTTAATGAATCTAAATGCAGAAAAATTGGTAAATGGATTTATTATTATCAAAATGGCAACATAAAAAGCATCGAGAAATATAAGATAATCAAAGATTGCAATTCAACTTCAATAGCCAATGGAATTTGGCAATATTATAATGAACGAGGCATTCTGATTAAGGAGGAAGAATATAAGAATGGGATATTATGGAAATCTGATATTTCAAAATATTATTATAATAAACAACTTGCAGGAGAAATCCTGGTTAGAGATGGTATTAAAGATACAATAGTATATCTAAATACAGAAAGTTTAAATATGATTAAAAACGGTGATTTTATTTTGTATTATGAGCCACCGCAATTAATGATTAATAATGGATATAAACAGATTGAAAGTCAAATACCATTTTGGATTACGCCAAATTCTAATACTCCAGATTATTACAATCAACTACGGAGATTGGTACATGTTCCTGATAATTTTCACCATGATAATAATACGGATTATAATTATGTTGGTATTATCTTGTATCATCAACCAACCGGCAATTACTCAGAGTACATTACTGGTATGCTAAATAAAAGACTTCAAAACAATCAAAAATACTTAATAAAGCTACGCATAAGGTTAAGCCAAAATTCAGGATATTATATTGATAAGTTTGGTATCCTTTTATCAAAGGATATTCCGACAATTCCTAATACAATAGAAAAGCAACAATACTCACCTCAAATATCATATAACAAAAAACTAGAAAACAGGGATGATTGGGTAACGCTTTGCTTTTTATATACCGCATTGGGTTATGAAAAATACATTACTCTGGGCAGGTTTAGTAGTTTGTCCGAAACAACTATAAATGAAATTAGTCCTTTAAACCAAAGTGAGGGCGAATATAATCTATCTGCTTATTACTTAATTGATGAGGTTTTATTACTTGAAGATACTGCTAAATGCATTTGTGAAAATCAAAAACCAGACATAAAATTAATTGATAGGAAAAATTTTGATTTGCTTAATCCTTCAGACTCTATTGAATGGAGGTCTGATAGGAGCTACATTTTACAGAATGTTTATTTTGATTTTGATAAATCAGCTTTACTTCCGGCCTCTTTTCCAGAATTAGAAAAATTGTTAACTCTTTTCAGTATGAACAATTTTTCGATTACAATATCTGGACATACTGATAATATTGGTACAGATAAATATAACAAACAATTATCTTTGGCCAGGGCAAAGGCTGTTTCAGATTGGTTAATTGAAAACGGAATTGAAAGTAATCGAATAAGGATTATAGGTTATGGAGCCGAAGTGCCGATTGTAGATAATAACTCGTCAGAAAATCGAGCTATTAATCGAAGAGTTGAATTTAGAATTAATAAATAAAAAAGGCCTGTTGCTAACAATATAGGATTAAGGCACAGTTGAGCCAAAAAAAGAGGCAGTAAGTTGGAGAACCTGCTCAATTTTGTTTTGTCCCGGTAAAGACTCCAAAATCAGAATTAGCAACCCGTAACCCGCAACCCTTTTCTCCTCCCCTAAAGGACTGAAGTCTGTGGCCTAAAGCCTGTCGCCTAACGCCTGTCACCTGTCAATTAATTCCCAAAACATTTCGCAGTTTCATGTGTTTCACATCTTCTTTCATATTTTTGCAGCATGAACAAGGGAGTTTATTACGCAGCTTTTACAGCCCTTTTATGGGGGTTCCTGGCAATTGCACTCAAGGTTTCGGTAAACGAGTTACCCCCGGTTACGGTTACATGGTTAAGATTCGCCATTGCATTTACAGTGCTGCTTGCCTGGTATTTACTGTTCGACAGGCCTAAGATAAAAATCATTGCAAAACCCCCGGTTTTTGCACTTATTGCAGGGTTCAGCCTCGGGTTGAATTACATCGGGTTTATCACCGGTATCCATCATACCACCCCTGTCATCAGCCAGGTGTTTATTCAAACCGGGCCGGTAATGCTGGCTGTTTCTGGGTTTGTTATCTTTAAAGAAAAAGTAACGATTAGGCAGGGCTTTGGTCTGCTGGTGGTACTTACCGGAATGGTAGTTTTTTACCATGAGAAGATTATCGTGATTGCAGGCGGGTTGGCAAATTACAAAACAGGTGTTTTATGGATACTGTTCGGCGCCCTTTGCTGGGCGGTATATGCCATTTTTCAGAAAAAGTCTGTTGCAGCGTTCAACCCTATGGCGCTTAACCTGGTTATTTTCGGGGTACCAATGCTTTACCTGCTCCCTTTTGTTGAATTCGGTAAAATTTTGGATATCTCTTTCGGCTTCTGGCTGCTGGTGCTTTTCCTCGGACTTAATACACTCGGGGCATACGGTTCGCTGGCTTATGCGCTCAAATATCTTGAAGCGAATAAAATAAGTGTCATCATTACCATGAACCCCCTCATCACGTTCGCGGCAATGGCATTGTTAAGCTATAATAACGTAAGCTGGATTCAGGCTGAAACGTTCACGGCGGTGACAATTGCCGGGGCGATTACCGTGATCGCCGGGGTGATGATGGTGGTCTTTAAGAAAAAATAAATTTTGTTTTAAAACATCTATATAAACCCCGCTTTTGAGGTTGTCTCAAGAGTTAGGCATTTTGAAATTGTCCTTGCGAATTCCTATGAATAGGTATGAAGCCTGTCTGACTGGCTTATCCAGGCAGGCCTGTCAGCCGTAGCTTTAGCGTAGATTGACTTGTCAGCCGTAGCTTTAGCGAAGGCTGACTTGTTCAATATTCGAGACACTATTTGTCTGACAACTAACACTTAAAGAAGATCCTTCGCTGTCTCTCAGGATGACAATCACACATCTAAGGATGACAAGAAAAGACACTTTTTACACAGCCTCAGGAAGGGACTTTATACTAACACTATTTGGTGTCTGTCCATAAAGTCTTGTGGCTGTTCTTTAAAGTTCGCAGACGAGGCGCGTGAAGTCCGAAAAAAGGGAGTTTACTATGCGTAAATGACATTTTTGAGAACGAGCGCAACGAAGTATGCGGACTTTAAAGACAGACACTATTTACTTTTTATCTCATTCATTTTTGCATACCACATATCGGCATTCTCATAATCGCCAAGTGCTTCGTAGGCAACGCCCAGGTTTTGGCAAGCCCTCATGGCTGTTTTCCAGTCGGCAGATTTTGTCATGGGTAACAGCAGGTCTATTGCTTGTTCATATTTCTGTGACTTTATTAACGGTGTTATTTTTTCAAATGCTTTGCCTGTAAAATATTTTCGCTGTTCAGAAATGGTACGGGCATAAAACTTAGAGGCATAACTGTTGCCGATTTCAAAAGCCATATCATCCACCTCTTTCTGTTTGTTGGCAAATGAAGGCCTGATGGCAATATCGAGAATAATGGCTTCCCTTGAGTCTATATATTTTTCCAGCGCATCAGAAGAACGATGTACAAGCAATCCGGTACTATCATATAAAGACAATCCCGGCCTTACAACCAGGTAATAATGGGCAGTCCTCACTTTTTTCCCTTCATCGTTTGTGGCTTCCTCAACCTCTTTATTGTATGAAACATCAAATGCTTCGAGCGCCAGCAGCAGTGAAGTATTATTTAATGCACAATACTCTTTTACTGTAAGTGAATCCAATGGTTCGGGGAATGAATTATTCGCAAGACCCCTTACTACTGTTTCAGCAAAGTAAATGGTGAAATCTTTGTTTTCCTTAAAGGCTTTTTGCAATCCGTCTTTGACCCTTTCACTACCCGATGCATATACGCCGATACGTTTTTCATTTTCAAAATCAAGTTGTGAGGGGTCATATAAAGAAATATATTGAATTGAGTTTTCATTCTCCTTTAAATCAATTTCGGGAGAATAGTTAACCGGAATGCTGAGGTATGAAAAACAAGATGAGGCCAAAAAAAGCAATAGACAAAAGGCCAGATAATTTTTGGTGTTGATTGGATACATGGTGGATGGTTCTAAATAAAGCTAAAAATAATGTTTTTTCTATCAAACTGATTTGATATATGGCAATAAAATCATTGCTGTAAAGTTTTTTTAATTTCAATTTGTTTAAGTCACCAGTTTTTAACAGCCTTTTAATATTTTTTGTAAATTATGCGGCTATTAAGCCGGAGTGTTTATATTACCAATTCACAACATAATCAACATGAAGATGGAAAATGATATTGTTACTTACCGCAGAATCCGCAGGTCAATTGGATACCTTGGCATCTCACTGCCGATAGTATTGGTAATCCTTTCGCTGGTGCCATTCTTTGAAACAGGTGTACAGTCTTCAATTAGCGGTTACTATTATACCAATTTGCGTGAGATTCTAACGGGCACTTTATGCGCAGTCGGGTTGTTTCTTATCAGGTACACGGGCTTTAAGAGCTCTGCATTCTGGAAGAATGATAACCTGTTGACGAATATTGCCGGTTACATGGCATTCGGAGTTGCTTTTTTCCCGGTCAATCCCGATAGCTGGGTCGAAAAGGTTTATACCCTTTTCCCGGTAAATGCCAGAATAATAGGTTACCTGCACTATGCTTTTGCCAGCGTGTTTTTTACGGTGCTTGCAGTTATTTCAATCAATGTATTTACCATCGGTCAAAAGGCGGATGAGAAGATTAAAAAGAGTTTTATCAATGAGAATAACATCTACAAAAGCTGCGGTTATCTTATGCTGGTGTTCATCGGGTTGATCCCGGTTTTTGCATATCTCAGGCTGTTTGCTTCTTCAACGCTGCTGCTTGAAGCGCTGACGCTGTTTTTATTCGGTATATCGTGGCTTATCAAGGGAAGGGCGCTTGGCGACAAGGGTAAAATTGGCGAGAAAATTTACATGGAGGCGAATTAGTTTTGCTTTTGGTAACAGGTCTTCACAATATTTTACCGATAAAAAGAAATAGCTGGTTTTCAGGGAGCATTTTCAATGCAGCTTTTTTTGATACACCCTTACATAGTCAATTTCATATAATGCCGGAAACTCTGTTTTTGATGGGTCTCCCCCCGCTGTCCCTCCTACTGCCAGGTTAATGATGATATAATGGGGTTGGTGAAACGGGTTCTTTCTTTCCTGGTTAAGGTTTATGGTTTCTGACAGGTCCTGGGTGTTAAGCAGCAGATCGTCAAGATATAGCTTAATGCTATGCTCGTCCCAATCCATGCGCCAGGTATGGAATTTCTCTGTCCAGTCTTTATCTTTCTTTATCAGTGAGTCAAGCGGAAGTTTAAAAGTATTCCATACTGCTTTCCATCTTTCTTCCGCACCCCAGGCCATGTTGGCAAGAATTGTACTGTCGTAATATTCCATAATATCAATTTCACCGTTGTGCGGCCACGGGCCTTCTGCTCCAAGTGTCCAGAAAGCCGGCCAGAGTCCCGGGCGTGTGTCAATTTTTGCGCGCATCTCAAACCGGCCATACTTCCAGCTTTGTAATCCTCTTGTTAACAGACTTGAAGAAGTGTATTCAATAAACTCTCGGTTTGTTTTCCAGTTTTCACTGCCTTCCGAATAACGCGGGTTTGGCTTTTGTTCACGCCGTGCTTCAATCAACAGCCTTCCACCCCTGCAATAAGCATTTTCAACTTGGTACCATTGTAACTCCCGGTTTCGCACAAACCCGTGTTCAAATCTCCAGTTTGCAGAATCGGGAGGGCCGTCGGCGCTGAATTCATCAGCCCACACCAAATGATAGCCTTCTGATACAGTTGGATTAAAATATTCCCGCGCCCTGAGGCAATTTGTTACCGAAAAAATCGAAAGGCAAAGCATTACCCGGATAGCTGATAAGGATAATTGTTTCATCATCAAAGACTGAAGATATTGATTTTAAAATAGTGCCCGGGTGTGGATAATTTTTCAATCATTAAATACCGTATGCTTTAATCGTATTATATTTGCTGGTATAAAACTTCACCACTTCCTTTTGTTCGGCAATCTCAATTTTTAGTTGTTCCTGTTCCTTCATGTTTTTGGGTATCCCGTCTTTTTGTGCATTTTCTATTTCTGCTGCCATGGCTGTAACCTTCTTTTCGCCCGAGCTGATTTCATTTTCGGTTTTCTTAATCCGTTTTTCAAGGTCGGTAATATATTTTTGTTTCTCCTCTTTGCCTGCGCCCTCATCCATTCCTTCCATCTGGGTTTTTTGTGTAGAGAGCTCACCCGAAAGCGATTGCAGGCTGGCGCGTGATACCACCAGCTCTTCGTTGAGTGTGGTTATTGAAGAATTATTCGACTGTATCATCTTTTCAAGCTTGCTTTTGTCATTTTGAAGCGAGTTCAGGCTGCTTTCCAGTTTGTTAAGCTTTTTCTCTTCGGTTTGCAGCTCGTCTTTTGCAAGGCTGAGATAATGGTCTTTTGCAAACTGAAACATAAAGGTTTTAGCTTTTCCAAATTCAAAATCACGATTTTCTGAGGTGATGTACTCATCTTTTTTCAGTTCAAACGATGCTGCAAGCAGTACCACGGTATCTTTTTGCCTTACATAGCTGTAAATATTCATTGGCCCGCCCGCGATATCTTTATTTATGGCGCCGAAAATGCTCATTTCGCCCATTTCGGCCTGTACCTTCGATTTCGTTCCTTTTTCAAGCGTTTTTACCCACGAGTCTTCAATGGTTTTTAACGGTACCTCGGGAATGGCTACTAAGATTCCGGGAATACTCCCATGCTGAAATTGAAGACTTGTTTCTTTAATTGTGATTGGCTTTTGTGCAACAGAAGGGATAATGGTTAAAAACCAAACAACAGCAAGGCTAATAATTGTTTTCATTTCTTTTGCTTTTAAGTGTTTTTTAAAACAGCCAGGTAATAGGACTGTTAACGTCCAAAAAACTATTGTTTAAATTACAACAATTTATTGATATTTATATAACACCGGACTGGTAAAATCTTTCAAGATTGCTGATTGTTGGTTCCTATTCCCTCTTTTCTCAGAAAAGCCCCTGTATAGCTTTCGGTGTTTGCTGCAACTTCTTCGGGGGTACCGGTACAGATTATTTCGCCTCCTTTGGCCCCTCCTTCCTTGCCCATATCAATCAGGTAGTCGGCTACTTTTATCACATCAAGGTTGTGTTCAATAACGATTATGGTATTTCCTTTATCTACCAGTCTGTTGAGCACATCGAGCAGCACCCTTACATCTTCGAAATGCAATCCTGTGGTGGGTTCATCAAAGATATAGAGTGTTTTGCCGGTATCGCGTTTAGAAAGTTCTGCGGCGAGCTTTACCCTTTGCGATTCACCACCCGAGAGGGTTGTTGACGGCTGCCCGAGTGTTATGTAACCCAATCCTACCTGTTTGAGGGTAACCAGTTTGTTCAGGATAGATGGTATATTTTCAAAGAACTCCACAGCCTGGTTGATGGTCATGTCGAGTACATCGCTGATAGATTTTCCCTTGTATCGTACTTCAAGTGTTTCACGGTTGTACCTTTTGCCGTTACAGTCGTTACATTCCACGTACACATCGGGCAGGAAGTTCATCTCGATGGTCCTCACCCCCGCTCCCTGGCAGGTTTCGCATCGTCCCCCTTTCACATTGAATGAAAACCTGCCCGGTTTGTAGCCCCTTATTTTGCTTTCCCTGGTCATGGTAAAGAGGTTACGGATGTCTGAAAATACACCGGTATATGTTGCAGGGTTTGAACGGGGCGTTCTGCCTAAGGGTGACTGGTCTACTTCGATGATCTTGTCAATATTTTTAATGCCTTCTATGTCTTTATAAGGAAGTGGTTCAAGATTTGAGCGGTAAAAATGTCTGCTCAGCACAGGGTAAAGGGTCTCGTAAAGAAGGGTAGATTTTCCGCTTCCCGACACGCCGGTAACGCAAATAAATTTTCCAAGTGGTATTTCAACATCTATGTTTTTCAGGTTGTTACCGGTAGCGCCCCTGATGACAATTGATTTCCCGTTTCCTTTTCTTCTTTCGGCAGGAATGGGTATGAATTTTTCGTTGTTAAGATACTGGGCCGTGAGCCCATGGCTTTTTCGCACTTCACCGGGTTTGCCTTGCACTACAACTTTACCGCCGTGGCGTCCGGCATTCGGACCAAGGTCAACAATATAGTCGGCCGATTCGATCATCTCGCGGTCGTGTTCAACAACTATGATCGAATTGCCTGTGTCACGCAATTCTTTTAAAGCCCCGATTAGCTTAAGGTTGTCTTTCTGATGAAGCCCTATACTGGGCTCATCAAGTATATAAAGCACATTTACCAATTGCGATCCGATCTGCGTTGCAAGCCTTATACGCTGGCTTTCACCACCCGACAGACTTTTTGCCGGCCGGTTGAGGGAGAGGTAATCGAGACCGACTTCGAGCAGAAAGCGCAAACGGGTGCGTAACTCTTTTAATATTTCGGTTGCAATTTTTTTCTGCCGTTCGGTTAAATGCTCTTCTACACTGCTGAGCCAGTTATAAAGTTCGGCAATGTCCATCTCTGACAGTTCGGCAATATTTTTATCATGAAACCTGAAATGGAGCGATTCTTTCTGCAACCTGTGTCCGTTGCATTCGGGGCATGTCACCTTTCGGATGAACTGATTGGTCCATTTGTTTTCTTCCCCGGCACCATTGCCGTTTGACATGTTGGCGATATAATTCACCACTCCTTCAAAACTTAAAAAATAGTTGGAAGAAAGTCCCAATGGTGTGTTTTCAAGCTTGAAGGTTTCTTCCGAACCGTACAATATCACGTTCAGGCCATCTTCGGGAATGTCTTTGATGGGAGTGTTCAGGCTGAATTCGTATTTATTGGCTATGGCTTCGAGTTGCCAGAAAATAAGCGAATTTTTATAAGGCCCAAGTGGTTCGATTCCCCCTTTTTTTATACTGATACCGGTATCGGGTATTATTTTGTTGATGTCTATCTCGTTGATCTGTCCCAGTCCGCCACATTTATGGCAGGCACCTCTTGGTGAGTTGAAAGAGAAGGTATGCGGGGCAGGCTCGTTATAGGAGATACCCGTGGTTGGGCACATGAGCTGACGACTGAAATATCTTGTCTGGTTGTTGTCGGCATCGAGTAACAGTATGGTTCCTTTGCCCTGTTCCATTGCCGTGGCAACCGAGCTTTTAAGCCTCTGCCTGTCTTTTTCGGCTACCACCATTTTGTCAATCACTATCTCAATATGATGTACTTTGTACCTGTCAACCTTATGGCCGTATCTAAGTTCGGTTATTGCCCCGTCAATCCTGGCATGCAGGTAACCTTTCTTTCTTATCTGCTCAAAGAGTTCTTTGTAATGTCCCTTTCTGCCTTTAACAACAGGTGCCAGAATGTAAGTCTTCCTGTCAGAGAATTTTTCTATAATGAGGTTAATTATTTGTTCATCGGTATATTTAACCATTTTTTCACCGGTAACATATGAATATGCAATGCCTGCACGGGCAAACAGCAACCTTAAAAAGTCGTAAATGTCGGTAATGGTGCCAACTGTTGACCTTGGGTTTTTGCCGGTGGTCTTTTGCTCGATGGAAATAACGGGGCTAAGGCCGGTGATCTTGTCCACATCGGGTCGTTCCATATTTCCAAGAAACTGCCGGGCATAAGCGGATAAGGTTTCAATATACCGGCGCTGGCCTTCAGCATAAATGGTATCGAAGGCCAGCGATGATTTGCCGCTTCCGCTCAGTCCGGTAATCACCGTGAGTTGGTTGCGCGGTATGGTAACGTCTATATTTCGCAGGTTGTGCACCCTGGCGCCGAAAACATGAATTTCTTCGTCAGATTCAATCAGATTGTAGTCAATTTCCTTTTCCAGCATTGTAAACGGTTATTCTTGTTCCCGGGATGTTTGGTTTAACAATGACCTGTAACTTCTGCTGCCCGGCTCCGGTATTTTTATTATATAAGTTTTACCGCTTTTATTTGTCAGGTATGTTTCGCGCAGCCACGGGTTAAAGTATTTCAACATTTTATAATTGATGCCATAGTTATCTGCAAAGCGGTTAAAATCTGATATTGCTGTGTCAACCTTAACCTCGTAGGTTGGTATTTCAGGATAATAATTTTCTTTCTCAAGGTGAAACCCGTATTTTTCAGGGTCGCTGATGATCATTTTGATGGATAGTATCCTGAATATATACCTTGCTGTTTCTTCGTTGAGCAGCAAGTCATAATAATTGTTGCCGTTTTGTCTTTCAAGCTGCCTGTCCATGCCGTTGCGGCCGGCATTGTATGATGCTGCTGTCATGGTCCAGTTGTTGTATTTGATGTATGAGTCCAACAGGTATTTGCAGGCGGCATCTGTTGATTTTTCGAGGTGGTAACGTTCGTCAACTTCTTTGTTCACTTCCAGGCCATAATCTTTGGCTGTGCCCTCTAAAAGTTGCCAGAAACCAACAGCCTGCCTGGGGGAAACAGAATTATCGAGATTACTTTCTATTACACTCAGGTACTTGAAATCGTCGGGTATTCCGTTTTTTTTCAGTATTGGCTCAATTATCGGAAAGAAACGGGTAGATTTCTTTATCAGAAGAAAAGTCTGTGAATGGAAATAAGTATTTACAAGTAATTCCCTGTCAAGGCTTTCTCTTGTGTCAAAATTGTCGAGGGGCACTTCTTCACCTGCAAACTCAATCCTGTCAGGAATTTTTACAGCCGATACGGTATAGTGTTCTGGTTCTTCGGTTTGTCCGGTTTCAGAATTATTAAAGCCCTGAATGATAAAAACTGAAACCAGGATTAAAACAAGGGTTAATCCTGTAATAAACGCCTGAAGGGCAATGAAACTTTTATTTTTTCCCGGGATATTGCTCACGACTTAAAAATATTGATTTTTAAAGGTGCAAAGTTAATCAAAAAAATGCAGTCGTTTGTCACGCGTATGTGAACCATTTAGTTAAAAATAGGAACTTTTATAAATCTGTTTCGTAGAAGTTGAAAATCAAACCTTTTTATCAATTCAAATCTGCAATTATGCAAATAAAAAACATTGAAGGCTTAACAGCCACAGACATCAACCGCGAACTTGAGAGGGGCGGAAAATTTGTAATATATCAGTATTGTGTTTCAATCGTTGTGCTTACCTTTAAAAGGCCCAGCAGCATCTATTTTTTAAGGGCCGGTGAAAGCGGTTTTTCAAAGAGTATTATATTCACCCTGATATCATCGTTATTTGGATGGTGGGGAATACCCTGGGGGCCGATTTATACCATCGGGAGCCTTGTAACTAACCTGGGAGGTGGTAAAAATGTAACCAAAGAGGTAATTGCCGCCCTGAATACCGTTCCGGTAACCAACCAGTAAAATAACCTGTAAAAAGCATCATTCGGGAACATTTCAAACAGTGTTCCCTTTTTTTTAAATCTTTGAAGCTGCCAGTTCAACTGCTTTTTTTATTGCCTTTTCAATGCCGGCAATGTCTTTGCCTCCGGCTGTTGCAAAAAACGGTTGTCCGCCGCCTCCACCCTGTATCTCTTTCGCTGCCTCACGGATTATTTGCCCGGCATGCAGGTTTTTCTCTTTTACAAGTTCTTCCGAGATCATAATTGCAAGGTTTGCTTTATCATCGAGGTTTGCACCCAAAACAAGGTAAAGATTCTCAACCTGGTCCTTCAACTGGTAAGCCAGGTCGCGCATAAGGCCGGCCGATTCAATATCTACCTTTTCTGCAATGATATTCATATTGCCGTTTTTTTGTACCTTGTTTAAAAGCAGGTTTTTAAGCCTCCCGGTTTTTTCTTTGTTGAGTTGTTCAACCTGTTTCTGCAGCGATGCATTTTCTTCTACCAACGATTGTACTGCTTTTTCAAGGTCTTGCGGGTTTTTGAGCAGGCTTTTTATATTGCCGATAAGTTTTTCCTGTTGTTTGAAATACGCTTCAAATTTTGTTCCTGTTATGGCCTCTATCCTGCGGACTCCTGCAGCAACAGCGCTTTCAGATATTATTTTAAAAAAGCCGATCTCACCTGTGGAATGAACATGTGTCCCCCCGCAGAGCTCTATTGAATCGTCAAACTGAACAACACGCACCGTATCACCATATTTTTCTCCAAACAAGGCCATGGCACCGAGTTTTCTGGCATCATCGAAAGGCATATGGTCAATATTTGAAGAAATATTGTCCCTGATCTTACGGTTTACAATGCTTTCCACTTCTTCAATTTCTTCATCGGTAAGCTTTTGAAAATGACTAAAGTCGAACCTCAGGTAATCCGGGTGCACCAATGAGCCTTTTTGCTCAACATGGGTACCGAGCACTTTTCGCAGTGCATAATGTAAAAGATGTGTGGCAGTATGGTTACTGGCTGTATCGGAACGCAGGTTTCTCGATACCACAGCTTTAAAAACCGAGCCCGGGTTTTCAGGCAGTTTGTCAGACAGGTGAATGGTGAGGTTATTTTCTTTGATGGTACCGGTAATTTTATAATTTACTTTGCCATCGGTAATATATCCCTTATCTCCCACTTGTCCTCCGCTTTCAGCATAAAATGGTGTGGTATCAAAAACAAGCTGATAGATTTCCCTGCCTTTGGTGATAACCTTGCGGTATTTTAAAATTCTTATATCGGCATCAAGTTTGTCGTAACCGACAAAATTACCAGAACCGGTAACTTCATCCCGAACAACTTCAACCCAGTCTTCGGCATCAACAATTGCCGCATTCTTTGACCTTTCCTTTTGTTTTTTCATTTCTTCCCTGAACCCGTCCTGGTTTACCGAAAGATTGTGCTCTTTAAGGATCAGTTCGGTAAGGTCGAGTGGAAAACCATAGGTGTCGTATAGCTCGAAGGCTACAGACCCTGTAATCTCTTTTTCACCCGATGCATTTGTCTTTTCTATGATTTGGTCAAGCAGCCTGATGCCGGTTTCAAGTGTTCTTAAAAATGACTGTTCTTCTTCTTTGATAACTTTTTCAATTAACTGTTGCTGTGCTTTCAATTCAGGGAAAGCATCACCCATGGTACTGACCAGCACAGGCACCAGTTTGCAGATAACAGGCCTGGAATGTTTCAGGAATGTAAAATTGTACCTTACTGCCCTGCGTAATATTCTTCGTATTACGTATCCTGCTTTTACATTCGAAGGCAACTGACCATCGGCAATGGCAAAAGCCACAGCCCGCAAATGGTCTGCTACTACACGCATGGCAATGTCGGTATCTTTCGAACTGCCGTATTTTATTCCCGAAAGGTCGGAAATTTCACGTATAACAGGTTGAAAAACATCGGTATCGTAATTAGAGGTTTTTCCCTGCACCACCATGCAAAGCCTTTCAAATCCCATACCGGTATCTACATGTTTTTTTGGCAGCAGCACAAGCTTGCCGTCTGCTTTGCGGTTAAACTGGATGAATACAAGGTTCCAGATTTCGATTACCTGAGGGTGGCCTTTATTAACAAGTGATCTGCCATCAACTTTTTTTCGTTCGGTTTCATTACGTATGTCTACATGTATTTCTGAACAGGGGCCGCAGGGGCCGGTGTCGCCCATTTCCCAGAAATTGTCTTTTTTGTTGCCCGGTAATATCCTGGTTTCATCAATCCAAGATTTCCAATGGAGATAGGATTCATCATCCCTTTCCAGGGATTCGGAGTCATCACCTTCAAATATGGTGACATAAAGCCTGTCTTTATCAATATTCAGTACTTCAGTTAAAAATTCCCAGGCCCAGGCAATGGCTTCTCTTTTAAAATAGTCACCAAACGACCAGTTGCCAAGCATTTCAAACATGGTGTGATGGTAGGTGTCATGTCCCACCTCTTCCAGGTCGTTGTGTTTGCCCGATACCCTCAAACACTTTTGGGTATCTGCTATACGGGGATATTTCACAGGTGAGTTGCCAAGAAAAATATCTTTGAACTGGTTCATACCGGCATTGGTAAACATCAGGGTAGGGTCATTTTTAACGACCATAGGTGCAGAAGGTACAACTTCATGTCCTTCACGGGCAAAAAAATCAAGGAATTTTTGACGTATCTCGCTGGAATTCATTTCAACTTCTTTAAAAATTTGACGAAAATACAAATTAGTTATTAACAATTCTTACCAGAAATGTTTTGCAAAATTAATTTTTTTCTTATAGATTTGTTGGAATCTCTGTATTTTGCAGATTATTAGCATATTTTACGAAGACTATTAAACAGAAGAATTACACATATAATCACGAAAAGTTAACTTTTCAGGAAGTTAATTATTCCCCGGGGTTGAAGCTAAAAAGAACCCTGGTTTTTTTATTTATCCCACTCCTGGTTACTTTAGTAGCTTTTTTTGTGCTTGATGGTTTTCTTGAATTGCCCAAAGCGGAACTGCTTGCAAAAAAATATCAGTCGGCTTATAGTCAGTTGGATTTGCTTGAGAAACAACTTGATAGTCTTGACAATGTTCTTGCTGTTGCTTATAAAAATGATGGTTCTTACAGGTCAATACTTGAGCTTGATTCAGTTCCCATGTCTATCAGGCAGGCTGGAACAGGAGGCTCAGAGGTGAATCTTCATTTGCACCGGCGCGATTTTAACGGTCAGCTTACTGCTATTGCACAAAAAATTGACAGGCTTGAACGGCAGCTAATTTTACAGGGAAAGTCATACGACTATATTTCAGAAAACACTAGGATCTGGATTGAAGAATTGAAATCTATCCCTTCCATTATGCCTGTTTCCCCCAATGACCTTACCATGATCAGTTCTGTTTTCGGAACCCGTATAGACCCCTTTACGCATTTATTGTCAGAGCACCATGGTTATGATTATGTAGCCCCTTTCGGAACTAAAGTCTATGCAACAGGCAACGGAATTGTAACCTTATCAAATTATTCACGTAAAGGTTATGGAAATGAGGTTATTATTGATCACAATTTTGGGTTCAGCACCCGGTACGCGCATCTCAGCGAAATATTAACAGAGCAGGGTGACAGCGTAAAACGAGGGCAAGTTATAGGGCTGGTAGGTTCAACGGGGCGTTCAACAGGGCCGCATCTTCATTATGAAGTAAGATACCTGAACAGACCGGTTAATCCTTATCTCTACTATGCTGATGATCTGTCGGGAGATGAATACGAAATAATGGTCGGGAACCTTAACTCTGAAAAATGATTGATTACTAATTTAGAGAGAGATGTCAAAAGTAAAGTACAGATTTAATCCGGAATCGCTAAATTACTATAAGGTTGAAGCCTCTATAGGGCAAAAACTGAAAAGATTCCTAACCTATTTTTTTGCAAGTGTATTCGCTGCAATTATTTATTACTTAGTATTTGCATCATTTATTGACCTTCCGAAGGAGAAAGGGTTGAAGAGACAACTCGGGGAGCTAAAGGCAAATTATGAAAACTTTTCACAACAACTTTCGAGGGTAGAATCTGTAATTGCAGATATGCAGGAACGGGATAATAATATTTACCGAACCATTTTTGAGGCAGAACCAATTGAAAAGACCGTGAGGGATGCCGGCTTCGGAGGTACAAACCGCTATACGGATTATAATAAAATGGCAGATGGTGAATTGGTAGGAAACATAGCCAAAAGATTAGACCATATTATGTCTAAAGTTGTGGTTCAATCAAAATCTTACGACGAGCTTATTAACTATGCAAAAAACTATTCTACTGAAATTGCTTCAATACCTGCAATACAGCCTATTTCAAACAAAGACCTTACACGCACAGCATCTGGTTGGGGCTACAGGATACATCCTATTTATAAAATACGTAAATTCCATTATGGAATAGACTTTACAGCACCTACAGATACTGAGATTTATGCCACCGGTGACGGTACTGTTGAAGTGGTAGAAAGTTCTCTCCGTGGTTATGGCAATAAGGTGATCCTCGATCATGGTTTTGGTTATAAAACCCTTTATGCGCATATGAACAGATTTAATGTGAAACAGGGACAAAAAGTAAAGCGTGGCGATGTAATCGGTTTTGTTGGAAACACCGGACTGTCAACCGCACCTCATCTGCATTACGAAGTAATTCACAATAATCAGAATGTCAATCCTATCAATTATTTCTTCAACGACCTTACTGCTGAGGAATATGACCGTATGATTGAAATCTCAATGAAATCAGGACAAACATTCGACTAAAAACATTTTGGCCCTTTTATTTTATGTATCAACACCGGGCAGAATTTTTAAGAAAATCGTTTCTGAACTTAACCATTCTGCTTGGTGTTTTTTTTATTTGCCCTGTTTATTCACAGGTAAAAAGCACTCCTGATACTTCCGGTTACAGACTAATTGTTCCCACTTTCCTTGGTAATTCGCAGCGCAACTATTATGGAAATGAAGCACCCGACACCCTTGGGGTAATATGGAAATTATACCTGGGGAAGGGTGAAACGGTTATTTCCCGAAGGTTGGGCTCGCGCATATGGGCTGGGGCAGGCTGGACAGGTCAACCGCTGTTGGTTATGGAAGATTCAGACCTATTTATTATTCAGGGAGCTTATGACCATCATCTTAAAAAAATTAATGCATCTACCGGGAAGATTATTTGGCAATATAAGTTCGATGATGTGGTGAAAGGTACTGGTACCATTTGGGACAACCGTTCATCGGATGAGGTACGGAACAAAGTGGTTATTTTGCAGGGAAGCAGGCTTGGAGTGGGCAATTATTTAGACAGTAAACACATACCCAGTTACAGGGCAATATCATATTTTACAGGGGAAGAGCTTTGGCGTCTTGATGTAAAATGGACCGAAAGCTATAGCCGTGATGCCGACGGATCGGCATTGGTGCTGAGCGATACCGCATACCTGGGGCTGGAAAATTCACTTTTTACAAAATTCAGTCCCGATTACAGAAATGCCCTGATCAAAGATGGTATGCTACAACCCATGATATATCAAGAACTGCCGCTTTATGAAAAAAAAGATGTTATTGCACACCGGGGAAATATTGTTACCGAGTCATCACCCTGCCTGCTCGATTCTGTAATTTATGTAGCTTCCGGTTCAGGGCATGTTTACGGTTATTGCCTCAAAAAAAAGCAACTGGTCTGGGATTTTTATATCGGGTCTGATATTGATGGATCGGCGGTGGTTACAAGTGATAGTTGCCTTCTTGTGTCTGTTGAGAAGCAATACATTATGGGCCCGGGGGGTGTATTTAAGCTAAACCCGCGCTATTCGCCCGACAGCGCTGTGGTGTGGTATTATCCGGTGGAGAACATTAAGTATGCCTCGTGGGAAGGCGGAATTATTGGTTCTGTCGGCATTAATGATGCCTATAACGATGGCAGTAAGCCTTATCTGGCTGCTTTCAGTGCTATTGACGGCTATCTTTATGTTGTAAATCATAAAGAAATAGAAACCGGAAAATTAGCATCGGGCCCGGACAGCCCGAAAAAATATCCTATGCCAAAACTGGTTTTCAAAACCAGAACAGGGCCTTCTATTTCAACACCGTTGATGGTTGATAACAAGATAGTTGCCGCCGGGTACAACGGTCTTCACTTGTTTATGTATACCGATTCGCTGGAATTTAAATTGCTTGATAAATTCAACACTACATTTGAATCAACCCCGGTTGTTCATGACCGAAGAATCTATATTGCCTCCCGCGATGGTTATTTTTATTGTTTAGGTAATATTCGCTAAAATTATGGTTTATTTGTATTTATTTTTTAATTTAGTTTTTTTAACCTACGATCTAAATCTCACGTTATGCCTTACAAAGAAACCAAGGTAGAAAAACTCTATTATTCCATCGGTGAAGTTGCCAGAATTTTTAATGTTAATACATCACTTATCAGGTTTTGGGAAAAGGAGTTCGATGTTATCAAACCTAAAAAGAATAAGAAAGGAAACCGGTTCTT
Source organism: Bacteroidales bacterium (assembly GCA_016936215.1). Lineage (GTDB taxonomy): Bacteria > Bacteroidota > Bacteroidia > Bacteroidales > UBA10428 > JAFGPL01. Next base: position 1,311 of record JAFGPL010000201.1, on the reverse strand, counting down.
TACCCAGCAGGATATTGATAATTTCCATCTAATTTATCACCTTGTGAAGGAAAAGGGGATGACCCTGAATGGCGCCAAGAAAAAAATAAAAGAGAATAAAGACGATACCCAGAACAATTTTGAAGTCATTAAATCGCTCAACGAGATAAAAGGCCTTTTGCTTGAAATAAGAGATTCTTTGTGATTTAGTTTTTTTCCTGTTAAATATTGCCTCCCTTTAAAGCCAGATGGCTCTATGGTTATAATTAATTTAAAGTCAAAAAAATGAAGCTTAAGGATATCATTACGGTAATGGAGTCATTCGCACCATTAGACTATCAGGAGGTATATGACAACTCAGGGTTGCTGGTTGGTGACCGTAATGCTGAAGTTAACTCAGCGCTCCTTACCATAGATGTTACAGAAGCAGTGATTGATGAAGCCATAGAAACCGGTGCGGATTTAATCATTGCGCATCACCCGCTGATTTTTACCGGGATGAAAAGGTTAACCGGCTCTAATTACATTGAGCGTTCGACAATTAAAGCAATTAGGAATAATATTTCGATTTATGCAGCACATACCAATTTTGATAACGTAAAAGATGGCGTAAATGGTGTAATTTGCAAAAAACTGGGACTTGTCAACTGCAAGGTGCTGCTCCCGGCAAAGGGTAAACTAAAGAAACTGGTTACCTTTATTCCTGTAGCCCATGCCGGGCATGTAAGAAATGCTGTTTTCAGCGCTGGCGCCGGGGTAATAGGAGAATACGATCAGTGCAGTTTTAACCTGGAAGGCACCGGCACCTTCAGGGGGTCTGAAAATACCAATCCCTTTGCAGGTGAAAAGGGAAAACTTTCTTTAGAAAGTGAGACACGGTTTGAAACAATTTTTCCGGCAGTTTTGCAATCCAGGGTTATTAAGGCGCTAATCGAAGCACATCCATACGAAGAGGTGGCGTTTGACATATATCCCCTTGATAATGTTTATGAAAAGGCCGGTTCAGGCATGATTGGAGAAACACCTGAACCAGTGCCGGGTATCGAATTTCTTACGACAGTAAAAAAAATATTTGGTGCCGGTATTGTTCGGCACACTGCTTTGGTAAAAAATGAAATTAGCCGGGTTGCCGTATGCGGAGGTTCGGGAAGTTCTCTTATAGATAGGGCTATTGTTGCAGGGGCCGATATATTTATTACCGGTGAAATTAAATACCACGAGTTTTTTAATGCTGATAACAAAATCATTCTTGCCGATATCGGACATTTTGAAAGCGAACAGTTTACAAAAGATATTTTTTATGAATTACTTATGAAAAATTTCCCTAACTTT
>JAFGPL010000200.1 GCA_016936215.1 Bacteroidales bacterium | reverse complement strand
TAACAGGTCCAGCTCTTCTTTGATTCTTTTAAGCGCTTCGGAGGTATAATTTTTGGGCAGCCTTCTTACGGCTTCCATAATGGCCATACTCAGGTTTGCAGACGGGTCATCGGGTCTCAGCCCTTCCGCGGTGGTGTTTATAAGGTGTATGATATTATTTTTTGCCATTTTTACCATTTCCCATCCGGTTACTGAAATGTATAACTGCTGCGAAATGTTATGCTCGTATTCGGCACGGATAGAATTTATGAGTTCTGTTTGCAATTGCTTGCAGTTGTATGATGGCCTGTTGAACCTCAAAAGCAGGCTGTCGGGCGATATTCTTTCAAGGAAGAGGATGATCCTTTCGCATGCCTGCAGTCTTAATGGGGTTATCAACTCCTGGTTTTTTATAATGCTTTGTACATGGCGCTTTCGCTCTTCCTGTTCAAAATATTTCTTTACAAGAAACCAAACCATTACCAGCATTACCAAAGAGGGCAGGGTGATTTTTAATATTTCGGTCAAACCGTTCAATTGGTTTTTGGTTATTTTTCTTAGCTGCAATATTAAAATAAATTCTGCATAAAAGACTATTTTTACCGCCTGAAAATAAAATTCGGGAACAAACTTTAAGTTTTAAAGAAATGACAGACAGCCTATCATACAGGGTAAACAATCTTGCACCGTCGGCCACCGTGGCCATGAACCAGAAAAGCAATGACCTGAAAGCCAAAGGCATTGATATTATCAACCTGAGCGTTGGGGAACCCGATTTTCCAACACCAGATCACATTAAAAATGCAGCCAAAAAAGCTATAGATAACAATTATTCATACTATCCCCCCGTACCCGGGTATCCTGAATTATTAAGGGCTGTTTCGGAAAAATTTAAACGCGAAAACAACCTTGATTTTGCACCCGAACAAATCGTAGTTTCCACAGGTGCCAAGAACTCGCTTGCAAATGCAATTCTTGCGCTCATTGACAAAGATGATGAAGTAGTTATCCCTGCACCTTACTGGGTAACCTACGCAGAACTGGTTAAACTTGCCGAAGGTAAAAACGTTGTTATCAATGGCAGTATTGACAACGATTTTAAAGTCACACCTCAGCAAATAGAAAAGGCGATTACGCCGAAAACAAAGGCTTTTTTATTATGTTCACCTAACAATCCCTCCGGTACTTTTTATAACAAGGAGGAACTTGAAGCCATTGCCCGGGTAATTGAAAAGCATCCCCGTGTTTTTGTGATTACCGATGAGATTTATGAGCATATTAATTTCACAGGCAGGCATGAGAGCATCGGACAGTTTGATTTTATTAAAGACCGTGTTGTAATAATCAACGGAGTATCCAAAGCCTATGCCATGACAGGATGGCGCATCGGCTACATGGCAGCGCCTTTATGGCTGGCAAAAGCTTGCATTAAGTTGCAGGGACAGTTAATTACCGGTGCAACTACCATTGCACAGCGGGCAGCCATCGAGGCACTGATGGGAGACCAATCGTGCGTTGCCGAGATGAATGTTGCATTTAAACGGCGCAGGGACCTGGTTCTTAACCTTATTAAGGAAATTCCCGGGTTAAAAACATCTGTTCCGGGTGGTGCATTTTACGTATTTCCCCAGGTAAGTTCATATTTTGGAAAATCAGATGGTGTTAATACAATAAAAAGTTCAAATGACCTGTGCCTGTATTTGCTTGATAAAGCACACCTTGCAACTGTTCCCGGGGAAGCATTCGGGGAACCAACCTGCATCAGGATATCATTTGCCACTGCCGATGAAAACCTCACAGAAGCTATGGCCAGGATGAAACATGCCCTCGCATTATTAAAATAATTTTTTTGAAGACAATGATGATCCCTGTGTAACTGCCTGTGTCTTGAAAAAAATTTTAACCAATACCTATTTCCTTGCTATAGTTGCATGCCTCTTATGGTCAACCGCATTTACAGGTATTAAGCTGGGCATAAGTTTTACCACTCCGCTAAATTTTGCAGGAACCCGGTTTATACTTTCAGGTTTTATGGTTTTGCCTTTCTGTGGCAACATATCAGCATATTTTTCAGATATTTATAAGAATATACGTTATATATTGGTGGTAGGGCTGTTTCAGACTTTCCTGCTTTACTCGCTCTTCTATATTGGCATTAGTATGACCCCGGCCTCTTTAACAGCCATTATAGTAGGAGGCGCACCGTTGTTCGTAGCATTGCTGGCACATTTTACAATAAGTGACGACAGGCTGAATACACGGAAAATGGTTTCAATACTTATCGGAATTTCAGGCATCGTGTTGATTGCGGCTGACAAATTCAATGTTAGTTGGGAAAAGGGTAAGGTTTTTTATGGTTTGATAATACTTGTATTGTCGAATATTGCCGGTAGTTATGGGAATATTCTTGTGTCGAAAGGAAAGGGGGAAATTAATCCGCTGGTACTGAATTCGGCACAGCAAGTTATTGGTGGAACGGGCATACTAATACTGTCGTTGTTTCTGGAAGACCGCACTTTTGGTGTTAAACCGGCAGGTTATTATATTTCGCTGGGTTATCTTAGTTTTCTTTCGGCCGCGGCCTTTTCAATATGGTTTTTACTTCTTAAGAGGCCGGGGGTAAAGGTTTCGGAACTTAATATCTGGAAATTTCTGATTCCTGTTTTCGGCGCGGTTTTAAGCTGGATTGTCCTGCCAGATGAATCACCTGCGCTTATTCCGGTTATCGGAATGGTTGTTATTTCATTATCGCTGATTCTGTTGAATTACAACAATTCTAAAGCCAGGAACCACCCCGGCATATTCAACAATGAAAAACCCCGCTTATGAGGCGGGGCTTCAAAATGAAAAGAATTATTAAAACTACTTAACCCTAATTTAAAGTATAAACCTATTTCTATTTATTAACCTTCATTTTCGTTCTCTTTCTTCTTGCCGGTTTCGGCTTTTCCTGCTTTTAATTTGTCTTTTTCGGTAACGCCCGAGAGAATTTCAATATTTATCCCATCAGACAAACCTGTGGAAACAAATCGTTTTTCGAAGACCTGGGGCTGGGTTTCAACCTCCACATAGGCCGAATCGCTTTTTTCTTCAAACTTCAGCAGGCTTTCGGGGATAACGAGTACGCTGTCTTTGCGCTCAAGAACAATATCCGCATTGGCACTGTATCCTGCCCTAATGAAATTGTTTTTGCTGAGTTTTACATTTGCCTTTATTTCAAACTGTATAGCCCCGTTTTCTTCTACCCCCTTGGGTGCAATATATTCGAGTTTTGCATCAAACTTTTCATCTTCTACAGCTCCAATTGAGAGAATCAGGTCCATGCCGGTTTTTATTTTGCCGACTTCTGTTTCATCTACTTTTCCTTTGAAGATCATATCGCCCATATCGGCTACAGAGGCAATGGTGGTACCGGCATTAAAATTGTTGGTTTCGATCACCGAGTTGCCTTCTTCAACAGGAACAGCGAGCACCATGCCCGATATGGTTGAACGTATCAGGGTGTTGGTTACCTGTCCGAGTTTTTTGGTAACACCTTCTTTTATCAATTGCAGGTTGTCTTCTGCTGCATCAAGCTCTTCGCCGGCAGTCCTGAACTCAAGCCTGTATCTTTGAAAATCAGCTTCGGGGATAACCCCTTCATCGTATACTTTTTTTTGCCTGTCGTATTCAATCTTCGCCTGTTCATAATTTATTTTTGCCCTGTTTAACCTCGATTCGGCTGCAGTAAGGCGTTCCATATCAGGAACAATTTTAACTTTGGCTATCAGGTCGCCGGTTTTTACATAATCCCCGGCCTCGATATAAATCTCTTCAATGATCCCCGAGACCCTGGGTTTTATTTCAATCTCTTTGCGCGGAACGATTGAACCGGTTGCAACGGTTTTTTTAACCACATTGGTTACAAACGGGACCTTGGTTTCATAAACAACAGGTTTTTTCTTTGATTTGGTGTAAAGAAAATACATTGTGCCAAAAATGGCCCCTATAAACACGACAACAATCAGGATTTTAAAAAACTTTTTCATTTTTATGGTTCATATTTATGTTACAACTTTTTTAATCTGCCCTCAACGCTTCAACCGGTTTAACTTTTACGGCTTTGTATGCAGGGATGAACCCCGCAAAAATTCCCGCAATAATAAGTATGATAAGCGCTGTAACCCCAACGTTAAAATCTACCCCGGGGTTCTTAAACATTTCTGCTTCACTGCTTGAATTTTGAATCTGCCGGTTGATGAGTTCAAGCAGAAACACACCGATTGCCATTCCAAACATGCCCGATACTGCTGTAAGCACCACCGATTCTGAAATAATCTGGTTGATGATGCGCCAGGGTGTAGCGCCGATGGAGCGCTGGATACCGATTTCTTTTGTCCGCTCTTTTATTACGATCAGCATGATATTGCTTACGCCAATTACGCCTGCCAGAAGGGTTCCGGTCCCGACAATCCATATCAGTATTCTGATTCCGGTAAAAAGACCGCTCATTTTTCTGAATTCGGTATCGAGGTTAAAACCACCGAAAGCCTGTTTGTCATCGGGGTGTATTTTATTTCTTTCGGCAATAAGCTGTTTGCAACTTTCTTCAAGTTTGGCAACCGAATGCCCCTTTTTCGCTGTCACAGCAAAATAGTGAACCTGATCGCCCAGGTTATAGGCAATCTGCAGCGATGTAAAAGGCAAAATGATGGTTTGGTCTTTTTCACCACCAAAGTTCATGTTCTTATTTTTGGGTTCAAAAACACCCACCACCTGAAAATAAACCCCTTTGATACGCAGGTATTCACCTATCGGGTCTTCGCCGGGTTTAAACATCTCGTCCCTTACCCTGTTCCCGATCACGGCAACCTTGCGGTTTTCTGCAATGTCAATATCGTTAATTTCACGGCCTGCAATCATATCCACCGGGTCTATCCTGAAGAAATCGGGATAATCGCCATAAATGGTATAAGATGCTGTTTTAATCCCCCTTACCACGTTATTGCCCCCGTCGCCCGACCAGGGCTGCACCCTGGGTGCAAGCAGGTCAATCTCAGGAATATTGTCTTTCAACGCTTTCATATCGTCATTGTCAAACAGCCATCTTCTGCCCCTTGGCAAACCTTTGTAAGGCATCGAGGTTGTTCTTGTCCAGATAAAGGCGCTGTTGGTGGCAAAATCCTGGAAACCGTCAAAGATTGCATTGGAAAGGCCGTTGCCGGAGCCCATCATCACGATAAGCATAAAGATACCCCAGAAAACCCCGAAGGCGGTCATGAAGGTCCTAAGTTTATTGCTTTTGAGCGTGCTGTATATTTCCTGCCATCTGTCCCTGTCAAACATATTTTCAAATTTTATTCGTCGCGCAATGCAACAACCGGTTTAATACGCGAAGCCTTAAGTGCCGGCATTAACCCGGCAAATGTACCTGCAACGATCAATATCAGTGTGGATAACACGGCTACAGTAAAGTTTACTTCGGGATTCACAAAAAAATCGTTTTTCGGGATAATGCCCGAGAGGAGTTCGAGCAACCCTATGCCCAACAGTAACCCAATGTAGCCTGCGAGCCCCGTAATGATTATAGATTCAAAAATGATCATGCCAACGACCGATTTCGGGGTGGCACCTATGGCTTTCCTGATGCCTATTTCTTTGGTGCGCTCATTTACCACGATAATCATAATATTGCTTACACCAACCACGCCCGCGATGATCGTGAATATCCCGATAACCGAAACAAATATCTGTATGCCAAGGAACATGTTCGAGAATTTTTTATACTCTTTGATGGTGTTCCACATCCACATGGCATTCTTATCTTCAGCATCAAACCTGTGACGTTCGGCCATTTTGGTGCGCAGGTCTTTTTCAAGCTGTTCGCTTTCTTCAGCATTGAGATTGCTGGTTATCGTAAGGTTATGTATGTTGGTGCCGCCGTTGGTAATCATTTGTGCAGTGCTTACAGGCAGGTAAAACCTGTTTTCATCCCTTTCAGTGCGGTCGCTGAAAATGCCTACAATCTGAAAAGGTACCCCATTTATTTTCACATATTCCCCCAAAGGTTCCTGCCCGTTCTTAAAAAGCGCTTCTTTTGCACGGATACCCATGGTGACTACCTTTCTTCTTTTTTTAATATCAATTTTATTGATGAACCTTCCCTCCATTAAAGTAACGTTTTCTATATACGAGAAATCGGGATGGCATGCGATAAGGTCGAACACACCGTATTCTTTTTTATAGGAAACAACCCGGTTCTGCCACAGGTAATAGCGGGCAGAGATTTTATCAATGCCTTCCACCGAGTTGCGTAGAAAATCGTAATCATCGTTTTTAAAGTTGATACGCCTGCCCGGTTGCATCCCCTTATAAGGTTTGCTTGTGGTCCCTGCCCCGAACCATATGGTATTAACGGCATCTTCCCTGAATTGATTATCTATCCCGTTTTGCAGACCTTTTCCTGCGCCAAGCAGGATGATCAGCATAAAAATCCCCCATGCCACACTAAACCCGGTAAGGAATGTACGCAAACGATTTTTGCTCATCGTACCGAGTATCTCCTGCCATTTATCCAGATCAAACATATTCAGATGGTTATGATACCGCTTTCTGGTATTTGTGGTTGTGGTAAACTATATTTTCGATGATCCCGTCTTTCAGGATTATAGAACGCTGAGTCCTTGCAGCGATGTCGTGCTCATGGGTTACGATGATTACGGTAATACCGTTTTGGTTTATTGTCCTGAGCATATCCATTACTTCGAGCGATGTAACCGAGTCGAGCGCCCCCGTGGGTTCATCGGCAAGAATGATTTTAGGGTTGCTGATGAGCGCCCTTGCAATTGCAATACGCTGTTTCTGGCCACCCGACAGTTCGCTGGGCAGGTGCGACCACCAGTCTTTGAGCCCTACTTTATCAAGGTATTCCATGGCAAGCATGTTTCTTTTACGACGGCTTACACCCTGGTAATAAAGTGGCAATGCAACATTTTCAAGTGAATTTTTGAAAGAAATCAGGTTGAAACTTTGAAAAACAAAACCAATCATACGGTTTCGCAGGTATGCTGCTTTTGTTTCGTTAATGTCCCTAATCAGCATGCTGTTAAGATGGTATTCACCACTATCATAGCCATCGAGTATGCCGAGAACATTCAGAAGTGTGGATTTGCCCGAACCTGAGGCCCCCATTATAGAAACCAGTTCACCTTCGTTGATTTCGAGGCTGATGCCTTTTAAAACATGAAGCGAATTATGACCGGTAACATAAGATTTGTGTAGCTTATTAAGTTTTATCATAAAAGATAACAGGTTTAAACGTAATTCAATTTACCAAAGATCATGCCAGTTATATGTAAATGATTGAAAAAAAGGTAGATATTCAGAATAAACGTTTAATATATAGAAATTATTGCCTTTAAAACTGTTACGGAATGATACACGATGTGTACGAAAGTGAACAATTTTTTAAAGCCCCGGTGAATTGTTTGTTGTTTTCAAATGCCGGGGTCTTTATGTACCTTCAATTATAAGAGTTATGTTAACGCTATATTGACACTGAACATAATAAAGCTAACCTGACTCTACTCTTCATATTCAGGTTGAGCCACCCTGCCTATGAATATAATTGAACCTGTGTCTTTTTCAACAATGGCAAAAAGAAAGGGTTTGTTGACAACGAAATGGGTTTTTCCATCCCCGGCTGATGTATATCCCACTTCAACCACGGTGACTGCTGCTGCTTCGGTACCTTTTTCGTTTACATCAATATAAGCTTTCTGTTTAACCATTGAGATATACAAATTCCCTTCGGGGTTGATATTTGTAAAATCAGCCTCAGATGGTGAAAAGGCCACAGACATACCCATATTTTTCAGCGCATTGTTTAGTGAATCTTCAAATTCAAATTTAAATTTAGGCAGGTTTACCACTATCTCCCTCTGACTAAACGACCCCATCCATGTAGCCCAATTGTCTGTAGTAAGGCGGGCAATAATATCCGTAGTGGTATGCTGATTACCGGGCAACATCACAATCATGCTGTAATGGCCGTTTCCGTATGGCAGTTCGATGGCACTGAAAGTATCGTTGTACATATAATTTATTCCTGCTTCAAGTTTCATCATGTCAACTCTTACAGACTGGTTGCCGGAAACATAAAAATCTTCCTCGCTGGTATCTTCTGCTTTAAACTCATATTTCCAGGTGCCGTAAAAATAAACAGCATTGATAAGGTACATTATTGCGTAAGGGGGGATTACCTTTATTATTTCATTGATTTTGTCGTTTGTTTTATCAGATACCCAGTTATTGATGGTTTCAATGGCTGAGGGATTGCCAAAGTCAAGCGGCCGCACTTCTGCATCGTAATAATCCTGGTTGGTTTCAAGAAAACCGGGGGTTACATAAAACCCCTGGCGGTACCAGATCGAGTTGGCAATATCAAGTGTCACCTTCGGATCAATTGATTTCAGGCCATCCATCAGGTCCTGGTAACTTTGGTTTATTGCTGCCGTTTCCATACCGCTTTTTTTCAACGCTGCCTCCATGGCTTCTTTGGTAGTGCCTGCCGCTCCGTTGTATGTCATTGCAAGAGCCAGCGCTGCGCTTACCGGTGAGATGAAAACATTTTCGTCTTCGGGAAAACTATTTACCACATTTGTAAATAATTCAAGGCCAAATTCATTGTCTGCCTTAATAAGGTCGCGTGTACTTTTGGTAAGTTTAATCTCCTGAACAGGTGCATCTTCTGTTTTTTCGCATGCATAAGCGAAAACCAGCATCAAAATTGCTATGATGATAATATTATTTTTCATTGTGCATAAATTTTTTGAATGTTGAATATTTGGTTCTTTTTGATTAATGATGCATGAATCCCCGGAGAGGTTGCGTAGTAAAATTTTCTTTATTCTTCCTGTAAATTTATCAATTTTATTTCGACTATTCAGGTTTGCAAAAAAATACCTGTCTGAATGCCTAGTATAACCCGATTCTAAGCAGGTTTTCTTCTTAAATCTGTTAAGCATCAGTATAATTAGTGTCTGTC
>JAFGPL010000199.1 GCA_016936215.1 Bacteroidales bacterium | reverse complement strand
AGAACATATTATTTAAATTTGTCATGACGATAATTATTAAAAGATTGAATGCAATGATACTAATTTTTGGCCGATCTTTAAAACCACTGACCAATAGGTCGGTTTAGTTCAACAATGTATATAAAATAAAGCGGTAGCAGTCGGTTTGCAAGCAGTTCAGCCTTCATCAGCGTTTGTCACGGGGGATACAGACGCATCTCCACAATCCGCTTCATTTCATATACACGACCGTTAGGCACAAGGCTTAACGTATCAAATACCAAATTAAACCTGAAATAGTAAAATTTAAAACAATGATAACCATTTTAATGATACATCCAGGGATATCCCTGATAATAGGACTGATAATCATTTTTGTTTTCTATTGGTTTTTATGCCCCAAAAAAGGGGGCCTTGCTTTAATTTCAAAATTCACGCAGAACAATAAAAGAGCATTACTAGAAGATGCATTAAAATTTTTATTTAACTGTGAGTACACCAAAACGATTTCTGATATTAATAGTCTAGCTGGACATTTAAATATTACATTAGACAGAGTGAGTAGATTAGTGAACCGTTTAACAGAATTAGAGTTAGTTCAGATTAACAATCTCACATTAACTTTAACTGATACCGGACGCTCCTATGCATTACGCATAGTTAGGATTCACAGAATATGGGAACACTACCTTGCCGACCATACAAGTATATCTCCATCTGATTGGCATAATGAAGCCTGCCGTCTCGAACATTTGGTTACAGAAGAAGAAACAGAGAAACTGGCCGCACAAATGGGGAACCCGGTTTTTGACCCTCATGGCGACCCCATTCCAACAGCAGAAGGAGAACTTCCTAAACCTAAAGGTGTGCCTCTTAATACACTGAAAGAAGGAGAAATGGGCCGAATTATCCATTTGGAGGACGAACCCAGGAGTATCTATGAACAATTAGTGGTTTTGGGCTTATATCTGGGCATGCCCGTGTATATTACCGATGTTACTGATAAAAAAATCACCTTTATTGCCGAAGATGAAGAATGTGTTTTAACACCCCTGTTTGCTGGCAATATTACGGTAGAGAAAACAGCCGATGAATCGTCAAAACAATCTAAGTATGACTTATTGTCCTCACTAAAAATAGGGGAACAGGCAGAAGTTATGGGAATTTCACCAAACTGCAGGGGGCAGCAACGCAGACGCCTAATGGATTTAGGAATTGTTCCCGGAAGTAATGTATCAGCTATAATGAAAAGTGCTTCGGGAGACCCTGTTGGCTATAGAGTAATGGGTACAACCATTGGCATTCGTAAACAACATGCCGACCAGGTATTTATCAACCGTAAAATTAAAATAAAATGAACACGTCAAATAATTGTGCCAATTGTCCTGCGCACAACAAAATAAATCTTAAAAAACTGGGGGTCAACCTTGAAAATGTAGATTACGTTATTGCCATGGCAGGAAATCCAAATACAGGTAAAAGTACCGTTTTTAATAACCTTACCGGGCTTAGGCAACATACCGGGAACTGGCCAGGTAAAACAGTTTCCCGGGCTGAAGGAGCCTTTGTTTTTAACGAAAAAAAGTATAAAGTAGTTGACCTTCCCGGTACCTATTCGTTATTGTCAACAAGTACGGATGAAGAAGTGGCTCGTGATTTCATTCTGTTTGGTCAGCCCGATGTTTCGGTTATTGTAGCCGATGCTACCCGCTTAGAACGTAATTTGAATTTAGTCCTGCAGATACTCGAACTTACTGACAGGGCAGTGCTTTGCGTTAACCTGATGGATGAAGCAAAACGCAACAACCTTGAAATTGATATCCACACTTTATCAAAAGAATTAGGAATACCGGTAATACCCGCCTCCGCCCGACGAAACCAAGGTATGAACGAATTGCTCCAAGCTATTGACGAAGTAGCCTCAGGCAAATACCTTTGCAAACCACCGAAAATTAAGAGCCGTTCAAAAAAATTAAATCATGCGATTGAAACATTATCGGATAAAATCCGCGAAAGCTATCCTGATTTACCTAATATTAATTGGGTCGCTATGAGATTACTCGAAGGTGATAACAGTATCATTGAGGCTATCCGTTCAGGAGAAATAGGGAATTTACATGAAAAGGATTTAACCATTGAAAATTAGTCAGTTTACTATGGATAAAACTACAATAAAATTAAAAGGTGAAGAAATAATATCAGCCGCTAATTCTGCTAGATGGGATTTAGGAACTGATTTCCATGATTCAATAATTGAATCAATTTATGAAGATGCATCACGGATATCAAAAAAAACGGTTAAACAATTGGGAGAAAAGGAAGCTTACAGTTTCGATTTAAAAATAGATAATATAGTAACCAGTAAACTGTTCGGTTTCCCGCTCATGTTTTTGCTTCTCGCTGTAGTATTCTGGCTAACTGTTGCAGGTGCAAACTATCCTTCAGGCTTATTGGCCAACTTATTAATTGATACCATACACCCGCTTTTAAAAAATGTAGCAACATCTTTAAATATGCCTTGGTGGCTAAATGGCGTTTTAATTGACGGAGCTTACCTTGCTATGGCTTGGGTAATAGCTGTGATGCTGCCTCCTATGGCCATCTTTTACCCGATTTTTACCTTACTTGAAGATTTAGGTTATCTCCCTCGTGTTGCATTTAATATGGATAATTTATTTCGTAAAGCAGGTGCGCATGGTAAACAAGCCTTATCCATGAGTATGGGCTTTGGCTGTAATGCGGCCGGCGTCGTATCGGCAAGGGTTATTGATAGCCCAAGGGAACGGTTAATTGCCATTATTACCAATAATTTTTCATTGTGTAATGGCCGTTGGCCAACCCAAATTCTTATAGCAAATATTTTCATCGGAGGATTAGTCCCTGAAAGTCTTGCTGGAGTTGTATCTGCTGGTGCTGTTGTTGCCATCGCATTATTAGGAATATTCTTTAGCCTTTTTGTATCATGGGGTTTAAGCAAATCAGTACTTAAAGGAGAAGCTTCATCTTTTAGTCTAGAATTGCCCCCGTATCGTCCTCCCCGTATTTTACAAACCTTATACACTTCACTGATTGACCGAACCGTCATTGTATTGTGGCGAGCCATTGTCTTCGCTTTTCCTGCTGGAATTATTATATGGCTTGTGGCTAATATCCATATCGGAGAATTAAGCTTGGCTGAACATTTTATAGAATGGTCGAACCCCTTTGCATTAATTTTTGGACTAAATGGTGTTATTCTTTTAGCTTATATAATCGCTATACCTGCTAATGAGATTGTGATACCAACTGTTTTGATGCTTACCGTTTTAAGTACAAAATTATCTGGTGTGGGCGTAGGGTCGGGAGTGATGTTCGAACTGGATTCTGTTGCTGATACTGCGAATATCCTCCATTCTGGAGGATGGACATTATTAACTGCGATAAATTTAATGCTGTTTAGTTTGTTACATAACCCTTGTTCAACAACTATTTATACTATCTATAAAGAAACAAAGAGTGCCAAATGGACAATGGTCGCTACATTTTTACCAGTTTTATTGGGATTCATTGTAACATTTTTTACAACGCAAATTTGGTTTTTATTTCATTAAATCTGAAAGCGTATTAACAATTATAAAATATGAATAAACTGGAGAAAGGACAAAAAGGAAATTGTCTCTCGCACACCTTCCCTTCGCTTTAAGGCACATTTGGCATTTTCACAGAACTTGCCCTCAGAACAAAAATGCCAAAAGAGCCTTCAATCTTGTCCCGCTCCAACGCTTTGACTATCAACCCTAATAAAACAATAATCACTGGTATATCGATGCTTAAGTGGTTGTTTAAGAAAATAGCCCAGTGCCTAACATTTAGGATATGATTAACCAGCAACGCAAAAAAATATAAGCTCTTACTTTGTTCCGGTTAATTATATTCGTTGTTTAACGGATTCCGAAATTAATAGTACTATGGGTATTTAATTACTTTTGTATTTAACTTTCAGTATAATAGTGCTTTGAATTTCATAGACCGAAGGAGCTTATGCTTAAAAATAGGTTAATTCTTGATATTTTGTTACAAATGTGCATACTTCTCCTATACACTATTGGCATTTTGTTCCGTGCAGTGCCTCTCTTTTCTGATCCTTAAAAACCAATTTTTTTAATGACACAAAAAATTATGTGTAAAGAACTACATGCAAGATCAGAGATATTGAGCCTTATCAATGGCTGAAAAATCTGTTGGAAGTCGTTCCGGATTATCCGGCTAATCAGCTTGAGAAACTACTGCCCGCCGGAAATTAGCAAATAACCGCACAAATCATAGATGTAGTTCCCGGGATGCATACTAAAGAACTCAATAGATACGGCCCGATTTTTTGATGACTCGCTCTATCATAGGTAAAGCTAAATTACAAATAATAATTATATTAGCAGTAAAATCTACCGAGGGAACGAGGTTTCGTTCAACACCGCATATAGCCAATGGTAGGCGATACAGGTAGCCGAATCTTTGTATTCCGCTCCATCATTACTGTATACTGACAATGAAATGTTACGATCTCTGCCACATGGCCATATGCGAAAACGTTGTGCACAATTCCACCATTGGAAGACCGATTAATTTCGGTAGACAACGTGTTTTTCAAATGTTTGATTTTTAAAAGGTTAATAAAACGTTACTAGGGTATTTACTTCTCGCCACTAAGTTGTATCTTTGTGTTCATGGAGTATCCGAGAGACCAAATGGAATTTGAGAAGATTTT
>JAFGPL010000198.1 GCA_016936215.1 Bacteroidales bacterium | reverse complement strand
TCGTTTAATTAAGGTTATTATTTTATATCCTCTCCCTGCACCCTCTCCCGGAGAGGGACATAAATGGTCTTAATTAAACGACATTGAATTTTAAATATAAATTAGGGGTAAATGATTTAAATATTGTCTTTCAACAAACTGGTATCATTTTTGAACTGATAGTACTATCTTTAATTTAGTTAACTAACCATGAAACCACTAAACATTTTCACCATCCCCGCGCTGATTATTTCTTTTGCTGCCATGGCGTTGTTTAATAATATCAGTCATTTTAAAAAAGAATTTTATCTGCAGGAGAACAAAATCACAGAATCAGACTTTAAGGCCTTGTGGAAACAGATTGATTCACTCGAAAGAACCGGTCTTCCGCGTTCAGCTCTTAAAATTGTTGATTCGGTTTTTGCTATATCGGTAGCCGAAAAAAATGCCGACCAGATTATTAAATCGCTCATTTTTAAACTAAAATTTGAATATTCCTTTGAAGGTAACTATTATTCCAAACGCATTGTGCAGTTTGAGAATGAACTGAAAAATTTCAGTTTCCCTGTAACTCCTCTATTGCATTCAATGCTGGGTGAAATGTACTGGCAGTATTTTCAACAAAACCGCTACACCTATTATAACCGCAGTAAGACAATCAATTATAAACAGGATGACCTGAATACTTGGGACCTCGATAAAATACTTGAAAAATCAAGGGAACATTATCTTAAATCACTCGAAAACAGCCAATTCCTTCAAAAATCACCTCTTGAAAGCACCTACAAAGAAATAATATTAAGGCCTTCTGATAATCCGGTTAAGCTGCCCACGCTTTATGATTTCCTGATTTACAGGGCAATCGAGTTTTTTAGATCAGGAGAATCTTCTATTAACCAGCCTGTGGAACAGTTTAATATGGAAAACGAAAAATTAATGCTGCCCGCAAAGCAATTTGCCAACTTCAGTTTCAATACCCCCGACACACTCGATCATAAATATCTTGTGGTAAAACTTTACCAGGATTTGATCAGTTTTCATCTCCCGGATAATAATCCTGAAGCCCTGGTTGATATTGATCTGCTTCGCCTCAAGTATATTTACGATTACTCCCGGGTTCCGGATTTAAAAAACAGGTATGTGAAAATCCTTGAGAAATTGAAGGAACAATATAAATCTTATGAGACAATTGTTCCTTTAACCGAAAGTTACCTGGCAGAGGCGCTGTACCTGAGGGCAGAAGAGTATACAGAAAACAATGAAGAGACTTATGCAGGTGATTATAAAAAAGCAATGGTAATTTGCAATAAGGTTATAAGAAACGGGAAAAACCGGTTTGCAGCAGACAATTGCAAGGCTATTGTTTCTCTTATTACCCAAAAAAATTTAGAAATTACTGCCGAAAAAATTGTAATTCCCGGAGATGCGTTCCCTGTAAGTATAAAGTACCGAAATACAGACTCTGTTTATATCAAAGTATTCCTGAGTAACTTTCCCCAGATGGATACCATTATTACAAGGGGTAATCAATATAGCCGCTATACGCGTTACAGAAATTATAACGAATACCTGGTAGATACCTTCCTTTCATTTAAACCATTTATGGAAATGGCAATCAGGATACCGGCTGCAGACGATTACCGGAACCATATAACAGAACTGGCTATGCCCGGGTTGCCTGCCGGAAATTATGTAATGCTATTCAGCAATAATTCAAAATTCAGTTACAAGAACAATGCAGTTGTTTATCAGTTTATTTCAGCTTCAGATATCAGCTTTATTAACCGTACCAATTCAAAAGGCGAAGTTGAATATTACCTGTTTCACAGGAAAACCGGTAACCCGCTTGAGAATGTTCGGGTAAGTGCGATTACAAGCCATTACGATTACAGAACACGTACAAATATCCTGAAAGAATATGGAAGCTACCTTTCTAACATAGAAGGGTATTTTAAAATAATTCCCGATGAAAAAGGGGCGCATATAATGTTGACTCTCATTTACAATTCCGATTCTCTTTTAACAAGGGATTTTGGCCGCAGGGACTCAAGGTTTCAGTATATTAACAGAAATTCAGGATTATACTTCAGCCATACCCGAACTTATTTTTTCACCGACAGGAGCATTTACAGGCCGGGACAGACATTATATTTTAAAGGGATAATGCTTGAAACCGATGAAAAAAAATCCAACCGGATAATAGCAGGTCGTACTTCCACAGTTGGTTTTTACGATGCGAATCAGCAACTGGTATCTTCTGTTACAGTGACAACCAACGAATTCGGGACTTTTAGCGGCAGTTTCGTTGTTCCGCAGGGTAAAAGAAACGGCATGATGTCTGTCCGGAATCAAAACGGGAGTAAATATTTCTCAGTAGAAGAATATAAGCGTCCCAAATTCGAGGTCGTATTTAACGAAATTAAGGGCAGCTATAAAATCAAAGAGAAAGTCACCATTAACGGATTTGCAAAGGCATTTTCCGGAGCCGGAATAGACAATGCCGAGGTAAAGTACAGGGTGATAAGAAATATGCAATGGAGACCATGGAGTTACTATTACAGGAATATGCCTGCACATGAAACGCAGATAGTAAATGGTACAATTAAAAGCAATGAAAAAGGTGAATTTGATATTACCTTTACCGCCCTTCCTGATTATTCTATCCCTGCAAAATCAAAACCGGTTTACAGGTATACGGTTACGGCTGATGTAACCGACATAAACGGTGAAACACACTCAGCTTCCAAATCTGTTTCGGTGGGCTACAATGCATTAATAATCTCTGCTAATTTACCCGAATGGTTAGATAAAAAAGAGAACCATAAGTTCACAGTTACCACTGCAAATCCCGAAGGTACATTCGAACCCGCCAAAGGTACAATAGCTGTCTATAAACTTACAAATCCTTCCCGGGCTTACCGCGAAAGATTGTGGGATAAACCGGATAAGTTTATCTATTCCGAAGAAACATTTCATAAGCTGTTGCCATATGACCAGTATCAGGAGGAAAACAATTTCGCAACCTGGCCGAAAGAACAAACTATGCTGAAAACAACATTCAATACTGCCGAATCGAACGAACTGTTATTAAATAACCTGAAAACATGGCCTTCCGGCAAATACCTTGTTGAAATAACTTCCCTTGATAAATTCGGTGAGCCGGTAGAAGAATCTTTATACTTCACACTATATTCAAAAGACGATAAATCAATGCCCTATCCTGCCGCAGACTTGTTTGCATTACTTAAAAACTCAGCCGAACCGGGAGATAAAGTACAGCTTGTATCAGGCACTGCTGCAGGAAAGAATTTTATTCTATTTGAACTTGAACAGGACCAGACACTATTTGAAAAAAAATGGGTGATGCCCGATAATGAAATGAACATACTTGAAATCCCCATAAAAGAAGACTACAGGGGAAATGTTCACATCAACTATGTTTTTGTCAAATACGGCAGAATTCATAACCATACAGAAACCATCCGGGTGCCCTATACCAACAAACAGCTTGATATCGCTTTTGAAACCTTCAGGGACAGGCTTCAGCCCGGCGAAGATGAAGAGTGGCGGATTAAAATATCTGCTAAAAACGGCGATAAAGTGGCTGCAGAAATGGTTGCTACCCTTTATGATGCCTCCCTGGATGAATTTGATGCCAACAGCTTTGATTTTAATATCAATAAGTTCTGGTACCCTAAAATGAAATGGAAGGTCCCGTTTGGTTTTGAAACTGGTAACGGAAACCTCGTAAGCAATGAATGGAATACATTCATTGCATGGTCAGAACGGCAATATCCCATACTTAACTGGTATGGTTTTAATTACCATTACAGGCCAATCTTTTCCACTTATTATGAGATACCGGAGATCAAACATGGCTCGATAGTCGTCGTGTCATCTAAACCCTCCAACAGCTTAGAAGTATCAGGTACGGTGAAAGATGCCGATGGAAATCCGTTGCCCGGAGCGAATATCACAGTTGTTGGCACAAAATCGGGTACCGTTGCCGATGCCGATGGAAAATTCACACTTTTATGCGATGAAAAAGAAGCAGTTTTGCAGATTTCATTTATCGGTTACCTGAAAGAGAGTATTACGGTTAAAGGCATTACAGTGCTTGATATCAGGCTTACAGAAGATATACATCAGCTTGATGAGCTGATTGTGGTGGGTTATGGTTCCATGAAAAAATCTGATGTAACAGGTTCGGTATCAATGATGGTATCAGAAAAAATAGAATTTGCAGAGGAGGAGATGCCGATGTTTTTCATGGAAGCAGAATCAGAAATTGTAATTAAAAGAATGGAAGGAATTTCTGTATTTGATTCCATTCAAAAATCCACCCATAAGGAGCTTTCCCAGGTTAAAGCCCGCACCAATTTTAACGAAACAGCATTTTTCTTTCCGAATCTTAAAACCAATGAAAAAGGAGAGGTTATTATTCAGTTTAAAGTACCCGAAAGCCTTACCAAATGGAAGATGTTGGGTTTTGCCCATACACATGATTTAAAATACGGCCATGTTCAAAACGAGCTGGTTACCAGCAAAAGCCTGATGGTTATTCCCAATTTGCCCCGCTTCTTCCGTGAAGAGGATAAAATGGTTCTATCCGCAAAAATTACAAATATTTCAGAAAAGAAACTTTCCGGTTCTGCTCAACTTGCCCTTTTCGACGGATTATCCATGAACCCGGCAGACGATTTGATGAAAAATAAAACTCCAATTAAAGAATACACTGCCGAAGCCGGGCAAAGTACGGTTGTTTCCTGGGAAATTGAAATCCCGGAAGGAATGCAGGCCATTACCTGCCGTGTTGTTGCAACAGCCGGCAATTTCTCCGATGGCGAAGAGATAACAGTTCCGGTAATGTCGAACAGGATACTGGTTACTGAAACCCTTCCGGTATGGGTAAAAAGCGGTGAAACAAGAACATTTACACTTGATAAACTGGTAAACAACCAATCAACCACATTAAAGCATGAAAGACTCACTTTTGAATTCACTGCCAATCCGGCATGGTATGCCATACAGGCATTGCCCTATATGATGGAATATCCTTACGAGTGCATGGAACAAACCTTCAGCCGGTTTTATTCGAACAGCATTGCATCTCATATTGTAAACTCTGCCCCGAAAATAAAACAGGTGTTTGATTCCTGGAAAAACGAAAAGGATGCTCCTGCATTGTTGTCAAAACTTGAACAAAACCAGGAACTGAAGCAGATATTGCTTGAGGAAACACCCTGGGTGCTTCAGGCAAAAAATGAATCGGAACGCAAAAAAAGAGTTGCCCTGTTATTCGACCTCAACAGGATGTCGGACGAACTGGGACGGGCTGTTGAAAAACTCAAAAAAGGACAATATCCTTCCGGCGGATGGCCCTGGTTTGAAGGAGGCCATGAAAGCAGGTGGATCACACAACACATTGTTGCTGGATACGGCCATCTTGATAAACTTGGTGTTACAACTATCAGGAAAGACAGGGAAGTATTCGGCATGCTGAGAAATGCCATCAGGTATATTGATCAGCAAGCGTTAGAGGAATACAGGTATATCAAACATCATCAGAAAGATTCGGATCTTTCTAAAAACCATCTTTCTTACATGGCCATTCATTATCTCTATTGCAGAAGCTTTTTCAAAGACATTGCGCTTCCGCCTGATGCCATAGAGGCTGTGCATTTTTTCAAACAGCAGACTGAAACATACTGGCTAAAGCAAAGCCGTTACCTGCAGGGTATGATAGCCCTTGCGCTTTACCGCGACGGCAGAGATAAAATACCTTTGCAGATTATAGCTTCGCTACGCGAATTTGCAAGTCATTCAGATGAGTTTGGCATGTACTGGAACGAAAGATGGGGTTATTTCTGGTACCAGGCGCCAGTCGAAACCCAGGCCCTGATGATAGAACTCTTCGGTGAAGTGGCCAAAGACACCACTGCTGTGGATGATATGAAGTTATGGCTATTGAAACAGAAACAAACCACCGACTGGAAAACAACCAAAGCTACAACCGAGGCATGTTATGCATTGCTGTTGCAGGGAACCGAATGGCTGGCGGTTGAAAATAAAACAGAGATTGAAATTGGCAGCATCAAACTCAATATCAAAGAAATGCCTGAAATAAAAACCGAAGCTGGAACCGGATATTTCAAAAAGACATGGACCGGCGGAGAAATTAATAATGATATGGGAAAAGTAACCCTTTCCAAAAAAGATCCCGGTGTTTCTTGGGGCGGCTTATACTGGCAGTATTTTGAAAAGATTGAAAAGATAACTTCACACGAAACTCCCCTGAAACTGAATAAAAAACTTTTCAGGGAAATAGTGAACGAGAAAGGAAGAGCCATTGAACCGGTTGAAGCAGATACCAAACTGGTTATAGGAGATAAGGTGATTGTGAGAATTGAGTTGAGAACCGACCGGCCGATGGAATATGTGCATATGAAAGATATGCGTGCCGCGTGCTTCGAACCTGTTAACGTGATATCGCGTTTCAAATGGCAGGACAGGCTCGGTTACTATGAAAGCACCAAAGATGCATCGGTGAATTTCTTCTTCGATTGGGTACCGGCAGGAACCTATGTATTTGAATACCCGCTTTGGGTAACCCATGAAGGCGATTTTTCAAACGGCATTACCACCATCCAGTGCATGTATGCACCCGAGTTTTCAGCTCATTCAGAGGGAATCAGGGTGACGGTCGAGAGTAAATAAAATTGCCGGAAATTTTTTTGGTATAACATGATCACACCACACCCCCTGGCTTAAGTCTGTGACTTAAGCCTCTTTATAAATAACGAAGTTTGTAACTTCGGCTCTGATTCATAAGTCATAGACTTAAGTTTATAGAAGAGGGTTGGAACGAAGTGAAAATGTGTGTGGTTAATAAGTTTAGGTTTTCTTAGTTTGAAATTGATGTTAGGTCAAAAATTAAATGTTTTAATGTGCCAATTTCTAAATGATCAGACTCGTAATAGGATTCAAATAGTTCGTGATTTTTAAAGATTAAGATTTCGGTATTTCTTTTATCCTTTTCAAGTAATCTATTAATTCCCCCAATGGTCTCTTCTGCTTTTCCTTCAAGAAGATACCCAACAAGACTACCATTTGCATATTTACCAGAAACGAAATTGTCAATACCTGTGTCTATGTATCTTCGTTTTAAAGCAGTGTCATTTTGCTTTAGATTTTTAGCTTCAAAAAAGTATTCGTATTCATATATTGAAATAATAGATGTCAAACGAAAATCTATTCTCGGAAACTTATCGGCAAATCCTTTCACTTTCTGAATGTCTTTAGGAATATTTGCTTCAACATTTGTTGAAATTTTCCATTTAATTCTTAATAGATTTGTTTTAATATACCTATGTAATTCGGAAGAAATATCGTTCTCATTCCAATCCAATTGTATCACTTTTTCATTTAAGGAAGTTCGATATGCGTCAATGATTAGCCTGAAACATTTTTGCTCAAAAGCATCTTTGAATTTATTAGCAACACTCGTATTTAATGCCATCGTTAATTCTCATTTAAGATTTCAAGAATCAACTCGGAGGCATCCTCCATTGCCATTGATTTTGACCAAAACCTGCGTTGATTTGGACGAATAATATAAATATCATCACCTGTTTTATAATTCAGTTTTTTTCTGAAATAGATACTGTTAGATTTTTCTTCCCATAAACGTTGATCTAACTTCTTAAGTTCATCATCAACAAATTCTTTGGAGATTGAAACTTCCTTCTTTTTCTTTCCAAAAGATAGTTTAATCATCATCAGAGGCGTAAAGCGACTGATGTCAAATATTGTAGCATTTGCAAATAAATCCTGTCCGTCAAGAAAATCATTGAGTTCATTGCTAATAATTTCTCCGTATTCGGTTGTTTGGTTTTGTAATATAGGATATAACGCAATGGATTTTTCTTTATTTTCTAGTAAGTCTAAACTATATGTAATTGTATCAAGTATTTGACTTTTTTCTCTATCGTTTATATTTAAAGATTCAAAAATTAGATTATCAATCTCTTGTTCTTTTTTCGATATTTCATTAATCATCCCTGTTTTTTCTGCAATTATTATGTTATCAACAAAGTTTGCCAACTTTGTAAAAAGTTTCGAATCTTTATTTTCTATAATATAAGGAAGCATAAGAACTTCATTAGGTTGAATTCTTTCTCTTTCAATACCCCAAGAAGAAGAAATCAGAGATAAATAGTACTTGGCAAAATTTGAATTGATTAATGCACAAACAATCTTATTACATGAATCATTTTCAGTGTTTTTTATTCCAAAAGCCGATTTTAAAAATAAAGCTTCATAGTCAATTATTGTTGCACAATATTTCCAGTTTTGTTGTCCTTCTTTCACCAATAAAAAAGGAGGAGTAAACTTTTCAAAATCTTTTGGATTAAATAATTTATCAGTAGTATATACGCAGGATTTGTTAGTATAATAACGAACAATTTTTTTTGTATTAATAATCTTATTATTAGTTTGAAGAGTTTTACCATCTTTAAGATTTTTAGTACTTGCTTTTAATAAACCTGTACCCTTAATCCATTTATCTTTATTATTTTTAAGAACAATTGATAATGTATCAAACTCATTGATTATATGCTTATATAATTCATAGTCTAGAGTATTACCCCACATTGCAATTTTCCATATTTTGGTATCAGCTTTCTTACATTCTTCTCTCGGCAAATATTTTACATCTGTAAAGTCTATACCCAGACCATCAATTACATTGGATTTGATGAATGTTTTGGGAGCATAATACACAATTTTATCAGATGGATTTTTAGGTTGTTTTTTCTGATAAAACAATATGCTTATTGGTCCTGTCGCATCGCCAAACAATTGACCTCCAAAATTTTCCTTAGCTTTGCGAAGAATTGAAAAATTGAAAACTTTTTCTACATAACAATCTGTGAACAACCATTCTCTAAACTTTTTATAAACATCCTCTGTATTAGTTAAAACTTTGGTATTAAAAATCAAGGCAATTTCACCATTTGGTGCAAACTTCGTTGCTTTATGCAAGAATGGTAAAACTTTCTCCTTGGCAAATCCTTCTTTATTACAATAATTTCGGATAGAAGCTAATAAATTTTTAGTGCCAAAAGGCGGATTTCCAATGACTAAATTAAATTCGATTTTTTCAATTTCCTTATTCTCTAAAATCGCATCTCTGCAATAAAGATTGTAGCCTTGTTTGTTAATGTCTTTTTCCTTAGGATCATTAATTAGGTATGGTAAACGGTGTTTTTTCTTCTGCCACAGAGTTTTTGGATCTAAATTATCAACCAATGCTAAATACAAACTGAAGGCAGCTACTTTAATGGGTTGTGTGTGGAGCTCAATTCCGAAAATATTTTCTTTTAGTAACTGAACTAAAATTTCGAAACTAGGTTTTTTCTTGTGTTGGTTTTCGTAGCGTTTTATTAAGCGTTTGTAACTTTCCACCAAAAAAATTCCTGATCCACAACTCGGATCTAAAATCTTGATATTATAGTTTTTATCCGTTTTTTTAATTGGCAATTTCTCATTCAGAATAAACTCGACTAATGCCGGGGGAGTATAATATGCTCCCGATTCTTTCTTTAATGAAATATAGGTTTCAGAAAGAAAATTTTCATAAATTTCGCTCAATAGTTCAATTTGTATTATTCCAAAATGAAACAAACGCCAATTCTCATATAATTTAGTTTGTGGAGTATCATCATAGCCATTGATGAAACAATTTTTTATGAGTTGAAGCTGTTCATTTGAAATTTTTTCATCTTCTTCTACCATAAAAACATTGCCGTTAAAATCTTCTTCCAATCGTTCGTATAATTGGTAAGTAGCTTTCGTGTCTTCCAAAATATCAAAGTAAGACTTTGCTCCTTTTTTGAATTGTGAGTATAATTTTTCGTCGGTAGCCCCTCTGTCTTCAAGGTATAAAAGGAATAAAGAGCGAAGTATGATTTTATGAATAAAATCTATTTTAAGCCCCTGTTGTTTGAGTTGATTCGCGGTATTTACTAAACTTGTAACAAGATATTTATCAACTCTGCGTTGCTGGTTTATTTTATCTCTGATAACTTGAGCTTCTTCCAAAGTCCAAATAATTCCCGAATCAATTGCAATTCTTGAAAAAAGTTTATTAAGCTCTTCAAGTTGCTTCTTATCGGAAAAATGATATGCTTTTATTTCAACCCTATTTAATTCAATTTCGTAATCAAAATTATCTCTTGTCTTAATGAGTGGAGTTTCTGAACAATTGTAAATACGAATTTCAGTATCGGAATAAATATACAAAAACAATACTTTCTTGTAGTTCCAGATCTTTTTGTGAATTTCTGAAATTGCTTGTAATGTTTCCAAATCGAAAGATTCTACCTTTTTCAGAAACACAGCAGGAAAACTATTCCCGTTTTCATCTGTATTGAAATAAATAGAATCAACCTTAAAATTTTTTTCACCTACTTCATTTAAAATGATTAACTCACTTTCCAGGATTTTATCATTCTCAGAGTTCAAAGATTTTGCTCTGTCTAAACCAATTAATTCTATTACTTCCTGTCCTGTCATTTGATTATTTAATAATCAAAAATTTTCTGTATAATATACAAATATATTCTTTTACAAAAGTATTTGTTTTGAGTATACTAAAAGATTTATAAACACTTACTCTTTTATTATTTCAATTTCTCTCAGAGCGTTGGTAATATTTAAGCTCTTGAGGTTTTTAGTTTTGGTTTTGCATGTCAACAAAAATCAAATGTGTTTGCATCTGTGTTCGGAATTATTGATTTTTATATTGTAATTTCGTTACAACAATATTTTTATGTACAGAAAAGACTATATCCTCCGCATGATTGAAATGTTTGGCGAAATGCTCAAAGGCATTTTGGGAATGATTCGGAAAAAGAATTATGAAGAAGCGTCGCAGGCTATTGAAAATGCCTACAATGAACTACTGCTGCAAAATTCTTATTAATCGTCCTGTTAATGCAAAGAATCCCAATCGGCCCGACAGGTGCCGCAACAGAAAATCCGAGTATAAATCCTTTATACAAAAATTCAAAATTCATTTTATAATTCCCTGTAATTCTTGCAGCGTTTGTAAATTATCTTATAATGATTCGCCTGTATAAGGTTATAAGATATTTAACCCGTTTCGCATTAAAAGGGTTAATTCGTTTTTGCAGACGTAAATTTCTCAAGGGAAAGGTTAATTAGTGTTTGTCCATAAAGTCGTGTGGCTGTTCTTTAAAGTTCGCAGACGAGGCGCGTGAAGTCCGAAAAAAGACTGTTTACCATGCGTAAATGACCTTTTAGAGAACGAATGCAACGAAGTATGCTGACTTTAAAGACAGACACTAATTATTATAAATCAGTTAGCATTAAAACCTGATAAACTGTTCTAATCTCCTGTATTCTGCATAAAATCAGGGAAACCACTTTCTATCCATTTTATTACCCTTGCTCGTGTTGCCCGGTTGGGGTCGCTCAATTCATGACCAGTAATTTCTTTATAATCGCGGGCATGGTAAATCATGATATCTGTTTTTCCGTCTTCAGCCACAGTAAATGAATTGTGTCCGGGACCAAAACGTTTTACTTCATCATTGGTATAAAATACCGGCCCCGGAGATTTATGCCAGTTTGCTGCATCCAGGATATTATCATTTCCATCGGCCCACAACAGCCCCATGCAATAGTTGTGGTTTGTAGCACTGGCCGAAAAGGCAACAAATATTTTCCCGTTTTTTTTAATCACTGCAGGGCCTTCATTTACATTATACTTCATTCTTTCCCAGCTAAATTCAGGTTTGCTTATAATAACTTCAGGTCCTGTAAGAGTTGTAGGTGTTTTCATCTCCGAAAGTATTAAACCCGTACCATCTCCTACCCTTTGAGCCCATATCATGTATCTTTTACCATTATGCTCAAAGCTGGTGGCATCCAATGAAAACGAGCTGTTTTGGGTAACAATCCTCCCTTCCTCTTTCCACTCTCCTTCCATCGGGTCTTTCGAAGGATTGGATAAGGCCCATATCCTGATTTCCCATATATCTTCAGCCGGTGCAGCCGCAAAGTAAATATACCACTTACCGTCTATCCAATGCAACTCAGGCGCCCAGATGTGCGAACCCATATCGCCCGTTTTATGTTTTTGCCAAATAGTTTTTTCTTCAGCATTCTTTAATCCATTGATAGATTGAGCTTTTCTGATAACAATGCGATCATACTCAGGTACAGTGGCAATCAAATAATACGTGCCACTATCTGTTTTATGTACCCAAGGGTCAGCTCGTTGTTCTGCAATAGGGTTTGCATACTCAATTTTTTGAGCATACCCCAATTGAATAATTACCAACATTAAAATTAGAGTAATTGAAATCTGATGTTTTCTCATGATCTATTGTTTTAGATAATACAATTTATTTCATCCAAATAAAAATTAATTAGTATACGCCGGATGGAACTTACCATGATATTTTTATTCATCACTGTTTGTGAATTTTTGAATAAAAATCTCATGGACGTTTCATTTTGCTTATTCTCACAAGGCGGACACCGTGATTTCTAACATCAATGGAAAAAGTACCGGAATATATGCCCAAATCTTTTTTAGTCCAGAGGTCCCGGACCTTGCATTTACCAATGAGCCCCAATTCATTTAAATCAAGCGCAATGTTTAATGAATCCTGGGGCATAGTAGTAGAAGGATATTGGGTAAATACATGAAACTTAACAGTAGCGCCTTCTGTATTCTCAATACATTCGTTATCCAGTCCGGCCAGGGTGGTAAAAGTATCGTATCCTTCAGGAATATCGAATTCAATAATGGAGTTTGAGTGGGTACCTATACCATCCTGGTAATTTCTTTTTTCAACTATTAAAACATTACCTCCAACACTTTTATTAATAGTCGGGGTACCCCAGCCTGCTGCCGCTTTCACCCACTTTACATCCGTCAACTTCAAAGTGTCTTTTTTGCCTACAAGCATTGGTTCAATCCAGTTGGCATGATCCCAATGGAAACCATCACCACCGTCAGAAACAACAAGGTATAGTTTTTTCGAATCTTTTATATTCACTTTGATTCCGGTGCTTTGCTCATCTGGTTCATAAGTAACAAGCTTACTGTTGTATATTGCACGCGACTCATCAATTACTGTTTTATCGGTATAACAGAACAAAGCAGCAAACACATCGCCCGTTTTAGGGTCGTCAGCCAACCATATTATCCTGTTGCCATCATCGGACAGCAAGCGGTTGCTGGTGCTATTGTTGGTAATATAAAGCACTTCCGGATTGGTCAGCAGGCTGAGCGTAAAATCGTCATTTCCGGGCAAATCGCCGCCAAACATCAATGGCGACCTGAAGATAGTCCAAAAAGTCATCAGTGTATATTGTTCGTCTATTGAAAGGGATGACATGCGGTTTTCGCCCCGCTCTCCCCTGATTGATATGCGGCCCAGGGGTATCATATCGCAATCGGGCCATGTACCGGGTGCAATATACGGATACCATTTCTTGCTTACATCCATAAGATGGGTGATGTGCGCCCAGGTATCCCAAACATCATCAACCATACGCCACATGTTGGCATGCTCTTTAACATGAGCAGCAGCTTCGATAGGCGTTTCCCCGGGGGAGGTACTCAGCACTATGGGGCGCCCGCATCTGTCAATGGCTTTGCGTATCAATTCTATCTCAGCTTTATGATAAGGGCGTGAAAGGTCATCAACCTTAATGAAATCCACTCCCCAACTGGCATATAACTCCAGTAATGAATTGTAATACTCCTGTGCCCCGGGTTTATCGGCCATAATAGTATAGTTATCACGCAACCACGTGCATTGTAAATCAGTTGAATAAATCTGGTCAGCGGTGATGTTGTTAGTACCCTTAACAGGTAATTTTCTTTCCACAGCAACTTTAGGGATTCCACGCATGATATGTATTCCGAACTTCAGCCCTTTGCCATGCACATAATCAGCAAGTTTTTTGAAACCCACGCCATTGGCAGCTGAAGGAAAACGCCTTATATCCGGCATATAGCGGCCATACTCGTCAATTACATAGCGGGGATCGGTTTGGTTGTAACCTCCGGCTTTGTCATTTTCAACAAACCATCGGATATCCACCACAATATACTCCCAACCAAACGCTTTTAGCTTCTCAGCCATATAGTCGGCATTGGCCTTAACCTCATGCTCTTCTACTGTAGATCCATAGCAATCCCAGCTATTCCAGCCCATAGGTGGCGTTGGTGCCCATTTTTTAAATTCTCCCTGTCTAAATGCCCGATCACCTGGTTGACCAGCACAGACCAGAAAGGAGGCGATACCGAAGCATGCAAATAAAAATTTCCTGTTCATTATCTTTTTCCTGTTAACCGTAGGATGAATATTAAATGTACTTATAAATTTTATTGATTACAATATATGAAATTAAAATTACCAGCATATTAAAAAACGATTTTTTTCTCTCCATCTTGCTCTGGTACATTTTTATAACAGCCCAGCAGTATGAAACGTGCCGGGCTAAGTGGTTATACCCGTATTTATCGGGACAAACCCACGAGGCAGGAAAAAACGCCCGAAAACCCAATAAACTATTCTCACCAACGAAAGAAGTAAACCGGCATGGCGTATGAGCCGCTGTTGTTAGAGATGGCACTTATTTGTCCAGCGTTTTTATTTGGCTTGTATTACATTCCTCCTATTCCTGTAAATCCTTTTTAAGATAAATCATATCAACAAGTTGTATGTCACCATCGAACATGGGGTGGTCGTAATTGTCTGTAAAAAAATTCTTTACCCGATATGACATTTCAAACCCACAACTTTTATAAAACGATAAGATTGTCGGTGTTTCACCTGTCCCGACGAGCATTGTTTTATATTTGTCTTTATAGAAATCAAAAATGAAATTTATCAATGCCCTGCCGTATCCTTTGCCTTGATATTTCTTGTATGTTGCTATGTTTTTCAACTCGCAGGTTTCGCTATTTACCGGCACTACAACGCAAACACTTTTCAGATCATCGTCATATAAAGCAAACAAGTCCCCACCCGGCAAATACTTGTCAATCATATTTTCCTGCTCGTCTGCCAGCAACAATAAGTCAAGGAACTGTTTCTTATTCTCGGCTATTTTTTTTATTTTCATTATATCTCTGTTACTTCCTGATTTGTCAGGTTTTATTTTCTGTCGTATTTTGAATGCCCCACAGCATGCACATGTATGAATTACGTTGGGGTTTGCGGGCGGCTTCAATGTCTGCCGTTACAAATTTCATGCAGGGTAGAAAAGTTCACGTAACCCCAGTAATCTCAATATTTTATACATAATTGTTAGTGAAAGGTAAAATTACAAAATATACTTCTTGATTTCTTCAATAAATTCTTTTGTTTGAGCGATAAGTGGCTTAACAGACTCTTCATCATGATCAAATAAATTACCATAATCTCCCTTTTGTCTCAAATCGAAAAGTTTTGTGAATAATTTTCTGTATTTTTTATCTATTTTCCCTGACTTAATGAAATTAATCCAAATAAAGTCCTGGCACCATCATGTCTTTGAGCTTCTATAAAATTCTTTAAAAGTAAAGCAATTACAGCATAGAAGCAGGAATAATAAAGTCTGTTAACAACGGCATTCCATTTTTCTTTTTCAGCAAGGATTATAGCCTCTTCAAATGTTTCTTCTGACCTATATAATCTATAACGAATATAATCGTCCAGTCTCGCATTAGTCATAGTTGAATCCCTTCTTTACTGATTTTTTGATATAACGGCGAATATATCAATGTATTTTTCCAATTATCTTTAGCATAAATAAAAATTGAAATTCAGTTTAAGGGCCACTTGACACTAATTGAGATAATATGGCGGATTAATCCACCTACCAGCGGAACTATTTATTGTTTGTTCATAAAGTCGTGTGGCTTTAGCTGCTCTCACTGATGACCCTGGTTAACCCTTCTCATAAATACCTCTTGTCCTGTAATATTCCTTCGGATATCTGTTGGAAGGCCATTACAATTGACCCCTGCAGCCTTGTCTTGGTTCAACCGGGAAGCTTTCCCGGTTTCTCTTTAAGGGGCGATAATCGGTTCTCCCATACCCTTTCCCGATGGTAAAACGTATCGGGGTTCCGTGATTCTCCCTTTGTAGATCCCGACCTCCGGTTTTTGATACAGTCATGTGCAATACCACCTGCCTAATGATTTATTTGCATGCATCATTTTTCGGTCGCATGCAGGTAATGTTTTATTTATAAACATGGCGGTTTTGTTCATTTACATTGCAGTTTTATTTGTTTACATTACGGTATTGTTTGCTTACAGTGCCGTTCTGTCAGGTTGCAACGCCGTTTTGCATGCTTTGTGGCTATGGTTTTTAGGTCAATATAGTGTAATATTGTAACAAACAATATTTTTATGTACAGAAAAGACTATATCCTGCGCATGGTCGAAATGTTTGGCGAGATGCTCAGGGGCATTCTTGGCATGATAAGGAAAAAAGATTTTGATGAAGCATCTGCGGCCATTGAGCATGCATATACCGAACTTTTGCATCAGAAGCCTGAGGAAATTCTAAAAATCAGCAGGGAAAAATTACCTGATATGCTTCAGCATGAATATGATTTTAACCCGCAACAAATCGAAATTGTTGCAGAATTGCTGTTTGCAGAAGCAGAAATGAATTTTTTCCAGGAAAACTATGCTGATGGCTTACAAAAATTCCGGAAATCCTTAACGATCTTTAAATATCTTGACCGGGAACAGAAAATATATTCACCCGAACGACAAAACAGGATACTTGGGATCGAAAACCGTATTACGACCATTATTGAAAAACAATGAATTTGTCTTATCAATAAAAAACTTACCGCGTCAATTACAAATACTCCATTCATCACGTGTAACAATTTATTGAACAAAAAAAACAATTTGTTCCCTATTGTTTTATCAATAACCGGTACTTTTACCCTATTCTTTATATTATTTAAAAATGAAATATCATGAAGTACATCATATCATTCATCAGTATTATATTTTTTTTCAATTGCCTTTTAGCTTTTGGAAATACCAAATATGAAGCCGAAGACCAGGTTTATTACAAAGCCGTTATTGAAACCAAAAATGCTGGTTATGAAGGCGCCGCCTATATCAATTTCGATAATGAAACGGGAGGCTATCTCGAATTTACTGTTGGTATGGCCGCGGATGGCATCCAGTCACTTACGGTTAGATTTGCCAACGGGGGCACGCTTTCCCGGCCAATGGAAATTACCGTAAACGGGACAGTAGTGGAGGCTTCCATAAGCTTTGAAGTAACAGGTGAATGGACCACCTGGCTGACAAAATCATTTGATGTAAACCTTCAAAAAGGCGTGAATCTTATCAGGTTCACTTCCACCGGTTCTGAAGGCGGGCCGAATATTGATAATCTCGAAGTTACCGGGGAAAAAGCGACTTCATATTTCATCTCGACCACGGCTGCCGGCCCGGGCACTATCCGGCAACAACCGGCAGGTGATTCACTTTTTGCAGGCCAGGAAGTTGTGTTTACTGCCTCTCCTTCGGTAATGGCTGAATTTACCGGATGGACAGGAGATACAGTTTCAGCTTCACCGGTATTGCAATTCAATCTGGAAAAAAATATCACCTTAACAGCTTCATTTACAGAAAAAGAAGTAAAAATTGATACCCCCAATTTTAAAATGACCGGTTATGCCAACGTGGAAGGCGACGGTCTGCCTACAACAACAGGAGGCCAGGGAGGGCTGGCCGATACGGTTTCAACACTCGTGGAACTTGTAGCTTATGCTAACACCAGGGAAGACAATTTTGACCCGGGAATTTTATATATCAAAGGAAAAATTGAAAGCCCCGAAAAACTTACTGTTTCGATAAAACACGGGGCCAACATTTCAATTATCGGTGTGGGAAAAGACGCTGAATTACATAATGTCGGGCTGAAAATCTGGGATTATAACAATGTGATCGTGCGCAACCTTACCATCCATGAAGTATTCTACCCCGAGGATGCCATAACCATAGACGAATGTCATCATGTATGGATTGACCATTGCGAATTGTACAGCAAAATAGGCGAAGGAATTGGTGTGGATACTTATGACGGCCTGCTTGATATAAAAAACGGTTCGCGCTATGTCACCGTGTCGTGGAATTACATTCACCATCATATGAAGACCTCGCTTATCGGCCACACCGACAACAGCGGTCAGGCAGAAACCGACAGGCAATTCAAAATAACATACCACCACAACTATTTCAGCAATACCGACGGGCGAAACCCAAGCCTTAGGTTTGGCGCTCTCCACATGTTCAACAACTATCTTGAAAACATTACCGATTACGGGTTGGCCGTAAGGCAAGGTGCTCATTCCCTGGTTGAAAACAACCACTTCGAAAGTGTTAAAATTCCTGTTACAACCAATAAATTCAGCGGCGATGAAGGCTTTGTCTGTATGTCGGGCAACATTTATACCGGCACCTGCAGCGAGGCCGATAACTCTATAACCCAGACAGACTGTGAATTCTGGAATAACCTGCCTTATCAGTACACACTCGATTCGGTGCATAAAGTGGCT
Source organism: Bacteroidales bacterium (assembly GCA_016936215.1). Classification (GTDB taxonomy): domain Bacteria; phylum Bacteroidota; class Bacteroidia; order Bacteroidales; family UBA10428; genus JAFGPL01. The sequence continues at coordinate 20,258 of JAFGPL010000198.1, read as the reverse complement.
TTGCTTGTACAAATGTTTGCCGGGGCCGGTGTACTCGATACGGTAACCGCGGCAGACCCGGATACAACAAGCGCTCCGGTTGGTATAAGGGAAATTTCTATTACCGGTGGTATTGAAATCTCTTCCCCCTACCCTAACCCTGCTGAAAGTGTTTTCAGTATAAGCATAAAAGCACCGGAAGCCGGGACTTCAGAAGTAATCCTTACAGATATGGGTGGAAAAACCGTGAAAAAATATCCACCCTGCAATTACCCGCAGGGAAACAGCGCCATTACATTTGAAAAAGGGGCCCTTCAGCCGGGCATATACTTATGTATCATCAGGTTTGACAAGTATAATATAATAAGAAAAGTTACTTTCAGGTAGGGGCTTTGGGCAGTAATCACTAAATTTGTAAAGACCAAACACAAACGCTTACTGCCGGCATGTTTTACAGGTTTATAAACATTCTTGCCATTTTTGTACTGATGCTTTGCCTGCATCAGACTATGATACATGCACAAATTAACCCGGCAGATGCGTTCGACTCTCTTTTTATTGAAGTTCAATCGGGTAAAGTCTTCACCGATCAAAAAAAATTCCCTGATTGTATACCAAAATTTCATCCCGATACCATTCTGAAAGCATATCACCGGGTTAAATATTGTTCTTCGTTCAGCATAAAAGATTTTATTGCACAAAATTTTGATACCACCGCCAATGACACAGCTTCACTGCTGAACCATATTCATTTCCTCTGGTCTTATCTCACAAGGCCGCCTGATGGTCCGGCCGGATATTCATCCCTCATACCCCTGCCCCGTTCTTATGTGGTGCCGGGTGGCCGCTTCAGGGAGATATATTACTGGGACAGCTATTTTACCATGCTCGGGCTGGCAGAATCGGGCAATTATGAACTGATTCACAATATGATAAATAATTTCTGCTACCTGGTAAATAAATTCGGCCATATCCCAAACGGTAACCGCACTTATTATCTTAGCCGATCACAACCCCCATTCTTTTCTTTAATGGTTGAACTGCTTGCAGAATACACAGATGATTCCATATATCTTAATTTCATGAACTGCCTTGAAAAAGAGTATAGCTTCTGGATGAATGACCAGAAAATGCTGAAACAGGATTTTGATGCAAAGGCAAGAGTGGTGAAACTTGAAAATAATGAACTGCTCAACAGGTATTGGGATGAATTATCAACCCCCCGGCCGGAATCATATATACAGGATGTGGAGCTGTACCGGCATTCCGGCAGGGATACTTCAATTTATAAAGATATCAGGGCTGCAGCCGAATCGGGATGGGACTTCAGCAGCCGCTGGCTGAATGACGACACTACCATGAAAAACATCCATACCACCGAAATTATCCCGGTTGATTTGAACTGCCTGCTTTACCATCTTGAAATCACATTATCGAGATGTTACAACCTTGCAGGTAACAAAAATAAATCAACCTTTTATAATGAAAAAGCCAAAAAACGCGGACAGTTGATAAATAAATATTTCTGGAATGAAAAGAATGGGTTTTACTTCGACTATAATATTAAGGACAAAAAACAATCATCCTCATATACACTTGCTGCAGCCTTCCCGTTGTTTTTTTCACTCGCAGACAATAATCAGGCCGAAAAGTCCGCAAATGTTATCAGGGAAAAATTCTTAAAAGATGGCGGAGTGGTTACCACACTGGTTAATAGCGGTCAGCAATGGGATTTCCCCAACGGGTGGGCACCTTTGCAATGGATTACCTACAAAGGTCTTAAAAACTATGGTTATGATGATCTGGCCGACAGTATCGCCAAGAGATGGCTTTCATTAAATGCAAAAGTTTATTTCAACACCGGTAAAATGATGGAAAAATATGATGTGGTAAACACCGGTAAACCCGGCGGAGGTGGCGAGTACCATCTGCAGGATGGTTTCGGCTGGACCAATGGCGTATTTCTGAAATTTTGGAACGAGTTGCACAAATGATCTTCTGAAACCCAAAAATCATTATTTCAAACCGGCTTTTTTTAACAACGATTGATCAATAAGCCTGTAATTGTCAAAAAGTGTGTTTTTGTCTTCAAGAATCCGGGTAATCTTTCTCCTTGCATTGTTACGCTGGTTGCTGTCGGTGTTTCTCACCGCATGGGCTATCTCCCTGAACTTTATGTCAGGCGGCATATCCTTCAGCGAGGTATTCAACTTTGGTTCTAACACATTCTTATATATCTCAAAACGATGATTATAATACCATTTCACACCCGAATAACTCAAGAATTTGCTGTTACCCGGCTGCATCGAAATGTCCAGTCCGGTAACAGGGCACACTTTTTTTGATGATGAGCGGTGCAGGTGTTTCCAGGGGTGCATGATCAGGTCAATAACGAAATGGGCTTTATTTACAGCTAAATATTCCATACAGTTTTTTTGTGACAAATTTCAGATAAGATACAAAATACCAGGGCCTAAATCAATTTTATGAATGTATTGTTTTCAACAAGTTAACATTTCATTCAGCTTTTTCTTAATTTTATTCAAATTTTTAAACCCTGCTATGCCGGCAAGAAACAATAACGTATCATTTTCAATCTATTTGCTTCTGGTTGTCTCCATTTTATTTAAATTGTCACTGCCGAAAGCCATTGCGCAGGATACCCCGTTTCTCAAGCTTTCACTGCAAATGGCTGTTGACATGGCGCTTGAAAATAACCTGCAAATCAAAAACTCACTACTTGAAATTGAAAAATCAAAACTGGCGCTGAATGGTTCAATTGACATTCTTCCCGCCAATTTTGTTTATCAGTACGGAAACATCCATACACCGCTAAATGATCGTTATTTAGCATTAAACCAGAACTTCGGTTCATTATTAACACATATCAGAAAATACAAAGAGGCCAAAAGTGAACTTTCTTTGGAACAATCCCGGTTCGAACTCGCTGAGAAAGAAATTATAGCCGAGGTAAAATCAGCATATTTCTTCTGGTTATTATTAAATCAAAAATCAGAGGTCCTGCACGAACTTAAAGACCGGTATGCAAACCTGGGGCATATTGCAAATCTGAAATATGAAACCGGGGATATTGACCTGCTTGAAAAAACCACCCTTTTGGCCATGCAGGCAAAAGCAGAGACAGAATACAATACCTTGCTGTATGATCTTATTATATCCCGTAATAAATTAAAACAACTAATTATTACCGATGCAGAAATAGTTCCTGAGGTTTCAGGGCCAGATCTGTATATGATTGATAAAGCTGCCCCTGATTCTGATTATCATGGCAGAACGGTATTGAATATTTACGAAAAATATTATGAAGTTGAAAAAAACAGGTTAAAAACCGAAAAGGCTGCATTTTTTCCTGAAATATCTGCCGGATATTTTAACCAGGCTATCGGCACGCTTAAAGGATTGAACGGATGGCAGGCCGGGTTGTCTTTCCCCCTTTGGTTTATTTCACCGGTGTCAGAAGTAAAACAGGCAAAAATAAATACCCTGATAGCGTTGAATAACCTCGAAAATCAAAAATTCATCATACAAAATACCATAGAAAACCTGCTTTTTGAATTGAATAAACATTTCAAACAGGTTATCTATTACAAAGAATTTATTCTTCCACAGGCAGAACAACTGATAAAAACAGCCGAATTACAATTTGATAAGGAAGAAATTGAATACCCCGACTATTTGCAAGGCATTTCAATGGGCTACAAACTTTTTACCGATTATTATGAAACAGTTAATAACTATAACCAGACAGCCATTCAACTTGAGTTTTATGCCGATTGACAATCCGGCAAAAGTATTATTGATGATTGTTTTTTTATCATCAGTTTTTTCATGCAATAATCAAAAGCCGGACAATAAGAACAATTACGGTACCTCAACTGGAAATAGCCCGGCCTTTACGGTTTCATACATAGCAAATAACGGCATCGAAACCGGGAAACCGGAGCATAAATCAATATTTGCCTCCGTACAATGCAAAGGTTTTATAGAATCCCGGCCCGAAGCCATAGTAGCTGTTTCGGCCCCCCTGGGCGGATTTGTTAAAAAAATATTTTTCTCGCCGGGACAGACTGTAAAAAAAGGCGACACCCTTGCTATACTTGAGCATATAGATTACATAAAACTGCAACAGGAATTTCTTGTTACAAAAAGCCTTTACGAATATCACAAAGAAGCGTTTAAAAGACAGGGTGAACTAACTGTTGAAAATGCTTCTTCGATAAAAAAAATGCAGCAATCGCAAACCGATTTTCTTGCTACCGAGGTAAACCTTACCAGCCTGGCAAAACAACTGTTACTGCTGGGCATAAACCCCGACAGCCTTTCTGTTGAAAATATGCAACCGGTTATTTTTTTGAAATCACCGGCTCATGGCTTTGTTTCAGAATACACACCTTTAATTGGAAGATTTGTTACTTCAGAAGACATTATATGCGAGATAGTTAATCCCGCAAAATTGCAACTGCACTTACAAATACCCCCCGGGGAAATGTCGAAAATAAAACCCGGTCAGATCGTATACTTTCGTTCAATTTCAGACAATAGTCTGAAATATCATGCCTCAATAAAAATATACCTGCGCTCAGTCAGTGATGAAACAAATACCTGTACTGCCATTGCCCCGGTTGAACCTGGAAACGGGTTATATCCGGGTGCAAGTGTGAATGCCGACATCATACTGTATGAAGATACGGTTTTGGCGGTACCTTCAGGCGCCGTATTTTCAAAAAATAACAAAATGTATCTTTTTGCCCGCTTAGATACAATGTATAAGGCCCGGGAAGTAAGAACCGGGATTGGTAACTCAGAATATATTGAAATTATTGACCCGCAAGGCACTATATTAAATTCGGATATCATTTTTTCTGATATTGAAAACTTAATACAAGAGTAAACAACAGATTTAGTATTATGTTAATTTTTTTATATTCAGCTTCGATTTAGAGTAAATATAACAGTAGATATTTAATTAGTGTCTGTCCATTAAGTCGTGTGGTTGTTCTTTAAAGTTCGCAGACGAGGCGCGTGAAGTCCGAAAAAATGGAGTTTACCATGCGTAAATGACTTTTTTAAGGACGAGAGCAACGAAGTATGCGGACTTTAAAGACAGATACTAATTAAAAATAAATTTTAACAAAATAATATTATGCATTTTACAGTTATAGTATATTTGCTTTTTAATTCTAATTAAACAATTACAGATTATGGAAACTACAAACAATCCTGCAAATAAAAGTTATATTGAACAAAAACCAAAGAAACGGACCACCACGGTTTTGATGATACTTATCGGATTATTATCTGTGGCCATCACGGTAATCGGAATTATGTATTATAATAACAATAAGCAGCTTACTGAAGAAAAGCAGCTGATTGTTGAAGAGAAAATGGACCTTGAAAGACAGTTGAACGAGATGATTATAGAATACGATGATCTTAAAACACAAAACGACAGTATCAATACACTGCTTTCTTCGGAACAGGATAAGATAAAAAGATTGCTAAAAATAGATGCCTCGAATGCCCAAAAAATCAAGTTGTACAAACAGGAACTTGAAACACTTAGGAAGGTAATGCGCAGTTACATTGTACAGATTGATTCTTTAAATACGAAAAACAGGGAACTAACCGAAGAAAATATCCAGGTCAGGACCGAACTGGCAAAAGTTGAACAAGACCGTTCACTGCTTACCAAAGAAAAAGAAGACCTCTCTACACAGGTGGCCAAAGCATCGGTATTAAGCGCCAAAAATATTTTAGCTGAAGGACTTAATAGTCGCAGTAAGCCTAACAACCGCAGCAGCAAAATAGAAAAAGTAAAGGTTTGTTTTACTGTACGTGAAAACTCCATTGCCAAACCGGGCAAAAAAATAATCTATTTACGTATCGTAAGACCCGATGAAGTAGTGCTTACTGCAGGCGGCAGCACCATGATCGAGGTAAACGGTGAACAACTGGTTTATTCGGCCTACCGTGAACTCGAGTATGAAAACAAAGACATTGAAATGTGTATTTTCTGGGATAAAACAGAAGAGCTTATCGCCGGTACCTATAATGTTTTTCTCTATGCCGAGGGTGCAGAGATTGGAAATACCTCTTTTGTTCTGAAATAAACAGTTGAAGGAATAATGCTTAAACCCGGTATCACACCGGGTTTTTCTTTTTCATAAAAACTACAATTTCACAAAATTTCAAAAAACATCTTAACAGTTTAGCTTTTCGGTGCCATTTTTTAGTAACTTTATTTATAAGCTGTTTTGAAGTAATTATATCTCTAAATCATAAATATTTCTTAAAGAACTACCAAAACATAATAAATTCAAACAGCCTCTATCTGAAGATAAAATTTCGTTTATATGAAACACAAAAAATAGTATAGCATGAAAATAGGGATCATAATTGGCCGAATTGGGGGAGTGGACGGTGTAGCGCTTGAAACCGAGAAATGGATAGAAGTATTGCACCGCATGGGACATGAGACATATATTATCTCAGGTCAATACGAAGAAAGGGCGATGAACCCCGAATTTGAAACCCTGGTACCCGAAATGTCGTTCTTCTCGCCGGAAAGTTACTGGGGCCAGAAAAAAGCCTTCTTTTATCCCGATTCCAACGAAGATGAGTTACTCGAACATATTGACCTTTACTCAAAACTCATCTATAAGAAAATAATTGACTGGGCCCGTGAAAAGAGTATTGACCTGCTGATATCAGAAAATGCCTCTGCCCTGCCCTCACACCTTGAAATGGGTGTTGCCATTAAAAAAGCAATTCAAAAACTCGGTCTGCCCGCCATTACGCATGATCATGATTTTGCATGGGAAAGGGGAGACAGGTATGTTTCACCTTACAAAAAAATTAACAACCTGGTTGAAGATACCTTTCCGCTTAGGCTTCCGAATTCTGTACACGCGGTTATTAACACACATGGTCAGAAAACCCTTAAAAAAAGATATGGAAGAGATTCTGTAATTGTTCCCAATGTTATGGATTTTGACCAACCCTTTGGTGAAATCACCGAAAAAAATCGTTGCCTTCACCGGAACCTGGGTTTCGTTTGCACCGATATTCTGTTATTCCAGATTACACGGGTGGTAAGGCGAAAAGGAATTGAAACAGCCATTGAACTTATCCACAAGCTCGACGACCAGAATATGAAGCTGGTCATCACAGGTAATTATAACGATGACGCCGGCAGCAAATATTATATGGAGCTTATTGAACAGATACATAAGCTTAAACTTGGCAACCAGGTTACTTTTGCCCATCATCTTTTTAACAACAAAGGGCTTACTTCCCATAACAGCGATCTGAATTATTCATTATCCGATGCATATGCGCAGGCCAGGGCGTGTACCTATTTCAGCACCTACGAAGGTTTTGGCAACGCTTTTGTTGAAGCTGTGCTGGCAAAACGTCCGGTATTTGTGAACAATTATGAGCCCGTTTACTGGCCAGATATTGGCAGCAAGGGTTTTAAAGCGGTAATGATAGAAGACAGCCGTCTCACCGACAAAGCTGTTGAAGAAATGAAAGAAGTGATTTACAATGAAAAACTCAACAGGGAAATTGCAGAACACAATTATGCCCTGGGCAAGAAACTATTTTCTTACGATACGCTTAAAGAAAAACTGGAAGAGCTACTTTACCTGGCTTTAAAATCTTTCTGAAACCAGCTCCCAGTCAAGTGCATCCCAGAACGCCGAGATATAATCGGGACGTTTGTTTTGATAATCAAGGTAATAGGCATGTTCCCATACATCGCAGGTAAGAATAGGGGTTAATCCCTTTCTTAATGGGTTACCGGCATTGCTTTCCTGTATAATATCAAGCGTTCCCGAACTGTTTTTAACAAGCCATGCCCACCCCGCACCAAACAGGGTCCCTGCAGCTTTTGCAAACTCCTCTTTAAAAGCGGTAAACGAACCAAACTGCTTTTCAATAGCATGTGCCAGGTCACCTGCAGGTTCTCTTTTGCCCTTTGGTGAAAAGCTGGTAAAATAAAAGGTATGGTTCCAAACCTGTGCACCATTGTTAAAAATGCCGCCGTCTGCCTCTTTAACAATCTGCTCAAGGGTAGATTTTTCAAACCTGGTACCAGGAATTAGGTTATTCAGGTTATTCACATAGGCCTGATGATGCTTGCCATAATGAAATTCTATGGTTTTTTTACTGATAAATGGTTCGAGCGCATCAGGCGCATACGGTAATTTGGGTAGTTCAAAGGCCATAGCATTGAATTTTTTGGATTTATTAAATAAAATTAAAAAAAAATCCGGTATTAACCGGTTAAAAAAAAGAAGAGGCTGTGTAAAATGTCAATTATTTTGAAACCGTCATTGCGAACGAAGTGAAGCAATCTCCTCTAATTCATAATATTGTTTATATCTTGCCTCACATGCAATGACTTTACTTATAGTCTTTTTACACAGCCTCTTTTCTAACTTATAAAGATTCCAATCCTTTCAATATATGTCTAAAATCTTGCAGTAAGTCCGAAATAAATCTCCCTGCCCCTGTTATACGGCATCGAATTTCCGGGGGCTAAACCCCAGTTTGGCAACCATATCTCCTGATCCATCAGGTTATCAATCTGCATGAACAAAGATAGTTCCTTTATGAAATCAATATTTATCAGGTTGTTCATGTCGTATTTCAAATGAAAATTAACCAGGTTGTAATCGCCCGGAGAGGGATTCAACACAGTATGATATTTTTCATCAACATCAGCCTGGTAAATATCAAATAAACTAACGGTCAATCCTTTATCCATATAGCTAATACCGCCTTTGAGCCCTGTATTGGCAATTGGAGTAACATTTTCGTTATCCTGCTTATCCTTGCTTTCCTGGTACAGGAGTGAACCGGTTAAGAAAAACTTTCTGTTAAGATAATATTTTGTTTCAAACTCAATACCCCAGATATCAACTTCACCTATATTGTTATACTGTGGAACTGCGCCCGATCGGTCCTGATAGATGATATTGGTCATTTTACTGTTAAAATAGTTTAATCCTGCTTGAATGTTATCCTTTGAATAATTAATCCCGATATCAATTGTTTTGATTTTTTCAGGTTTAAGATTTGGATTTCCCATCATTTGCGCAAAGTCTATCTCCAACTCGTTGATGCTCGGTGCACGGAAAGCTTGACTATAAAGGGCTTTAAAGTTAAGATTTTGAACAGGATACAAAATAATACCTACCCTTGGATTAAGGTCAATATCAAGACCTTCTACTTTATTTATTTGCAAACCTCCGATTAATTTTAACCAATCACTGGCAGAGTATTCAACCTGAGAATAACCAGCAAATCCATTTCTGCTGGCATCGGTAACGGTATCGTTTTCTGTAATGCCTTTGGTATATTCAATTCCGCTATTATAATTATACAATCCTCCAAAAATTACCTTTATCTTATCTGTAGGATTCCAGAAATTTGCCCATTCACCGATAAGTTCATAGGAATCTCTGTTACTGGCAGGCCAGGAGGAAACTGAAAATGTTGAACGGCTATAAGTTGCATTAAAATCCATATCCCATTTATCACTAACCTTCAATTTATAGCCAAGGTCTCCGAAACCTTTTTTCCATTTGGCAACTCCATAGGCCGGAAAAATAAAAGCATAATCTGCCACTGCATAGTGGGTTTCCCATTGGTTAAAGGATGATATAAACCTCAGATTTTTATAATTCACTTCAAAATAGGCACCGGGGCCTTTATCAGGTACAGTAATTCCAACTGTAGTGTCACCGGCAGGTGGAATTGTATATTGCCAGTTTGTCTCCCATTCAGGTTTTTGAAAATATCTTCCGGCCGCTACAATGTTCACATCGCCGATGTTTATTTTTGCTTTTCCCATCAGTCCGTATGAACCCGAAATACCTGCTAATCCGCTTACTTCAAATTCAGTGCCTTCAACATTCTCGGTAATCACATTAATAACCGCCGAAAAAGCATTTGAACCATAAAGTACAGAACCCGGGCCCCTGATTACCTCTATTTTTTCGATAATGTTCACTGGAAATGATTCGTACATTTCAGATTTAATACCCCCTTCGAGCACTTCTCTTACAGGACGGCCATTTATAAGCAATAATACATGGCTTGAGGATGGTTGCACCTGGTCACCGCGCGGTGCAACAGTACTTCGGTCGGTCATGTAAACCGTAGAACCAATCAAACTGGGGACCCGTTCCAAAATTTCTTTTAAAGTTGTTCCGCCAAAACGGTTAAGTTCATCCTTTGTGATAACAGAAATTACCCCTGGTGCATCGAAGAGTTTTTCAGAAGATTTTGATGCAGTGGTAATGTCCATGTTGAGCAAATCCTCAAAAGACATACTCAACAGATCTTCTGTTTTAATTGTATCTGTTTGTGAAAATCCCTTTAAATAAAAAATGCCTATTAACAGAATAGTTAAAAATAATTTTGACTTCATGATTTTTAGATTTAATTAACAATTAATATTTTTCAAATTCATCATCATCTTTTTCCTTCATATTGATCTTGATTCCTTTATTTTTTTCTAAAACTTTCTCTTCAATAGTTTTAGGTTTATTTGTTTCATTTTTTCTTTTATCTGTCTCTTTTTCAATATCGGTTATTTCATATTTCTTATAATCATGTTTTCTTTTTATTAGTAACTCCTTTAACTTTTCTATCTGTTTTTCAAGCTCTTCAGTAGATTCTACTTCCTCGTTTTCATTAATTTTAAAAAATGTAATTCCTTTTAACAAATTATCCGATTGATGAAGCAGTTCGTCAGAACTTGCAGAAAGTTCCTCCGCAGATGCAGAATTATTTTGAATTATACTGGTTAATTGTTGAATAGCAATATTTACCTGATTTATACCTAAACTTTGTTCTATACTTGCAGAACTAATTTCCTGAACCCTGTTAAGTGTTTCATTAATATGTGGGATTATTCCTTCTAGTAATACATTGGACTTTTCTGCAATCTCGACACTTTTTTTCGATGCCTCATCAATTTCGTTGGCTGCGACCTGACTGCTTTCGGCAAGATTTCTCACTTCACTGGCTACTACCGCAAATCCTTTACCATGCTCACCAGCCCGTGCAGCTTCAATGGCTGCATTAATGGCTAGTAAATCTATGCGTTCGGCTATATCATTGATAATTGAAATTTTTTCAGTGATATTTTTCATTGCTTTTGCAGTATTTGCAACTGAACTGCGAATTTCTTCAACGTTATTGGCCACTTGTTTTGCAATTTTTTCTGCATGTTGTGCATTTTCAGTATTTTGATTTGTAATGGAAGTCATCTCTTCCATGGAAGCTGACACTTCTTCAGCAGATGAAGCCTGCATGTTTGCACCATCAGCAATAGCCCTTGCTGAGTCATTAATTGACTTGCTGCTGGTAGCAAGGATTCCTGCACCTGTTTGAATATCCTCAACTATTGTTCGGATACTTCCTGACATTTCTTCAAGTGCAGTTGTCATTTCACCAATCTCATCTTCCCTGGGCTCAACAAACTCTTCAGAAAAATAACCTTTGCTTTTTCTCAATAAACTTGATTTTAATTGATTAATTGGAGTGATTATATTTCTGGTTGTAACCAGTGAAGAGAAAACAGCAATAAGTATTAAGGCAATGCTGACTATTACAAGAAATACCCTGAATACACTAAAAGAACGTATCAAACGGTTATTACCACTATCCTGCTTACCGGCTATTAAAACATGAAGAGATGAAATTTTTTCCTGAATGTTTTGAGTGCTTGATGTAATATTTCCCTCCGCTTCAACCAATGGATAGATATCGAAAAGCAACAACAGATCATCATAACTTTCGAATGATGACAATGAAGACATAACTGATTTGTGTAGTGGAAACAAAGTGTCATTAATACTTTTAATTATCTCATCAAAAAGCTCTTTTTCCGCATTACTCCAATGCTTTGATAATGTTGCCAATTGTTCAATTAATTCAGGATATTCCTTTTCGTGAATACTCTTTAATTTCAATTTATCCTGTGTATCAGAATGTTTCTCTACAAATATCCAATTCTTTATCAACATTTTGGTTTCATTTATCAGAACATTCAATTCATTGATACCTTCTGTTGATGGAGAAATTAAATTGAGATTATTATTCGCAATTTTTGCACTTCGGTTTAAAGTGAAAAAAATTGATGTTAAAGCTATCAGAACCAATAGGGTAATCGTACCAAAACCAAGAATCAACCGACGCGAAATTGTTAATTTAATTTTCATATTTTCTTTATTAAATACTGTGATTAGTATTTTTTTCTGGCAAGATTTTCAAGATCAGAACTAACCTTCAGATTGTATTTTGTAATGTTTGATTTTTTTATTTCAAATTGTAGTTTATTATCTACAAATAAAAAGTTAATCCCAGAGCCTTCGTTTATTCCATTGCTGCCATGAGAAACAATAAGGGTACTTTGACCATTCAATTTGGTGGTTACAGCATCTATCTTTGCCGATTGATGAGCAGGTATGAAAATAATATGAATTGGTTTAATTGCTTCGGGACTGTTGAAAACTTTTACTTCAATTTTTTTTCCAAAAACTGTTTTGTTCGGGGCAATACTCTCCAACTCTTTAACAATCGGATCGTTATTAAGAACGCCGATAATGAAATTTCCTGGGATATAATCTGCCGGCCACTCAATAAACCGGGTGAAATTAACAATATATGCAGCCTGAAATTTCTCAATCTGTGCATTGATATTGTTTACAAACATAATGGAAATTAAAGCCGTTAATACAATAATTTTTGCTTTCATAATTAAAATGATTTTTCTATTTGTTTTTCTTCTATTTTTTTAATGATTTCAACATCTTTTGCCGAGAATATCTTTTCTATATCCAGAATCATTGTAAAACCCTGAGGTGTATTAATTGCTCCCTCAAGAAATTCAGGATTAAAATAGCTTCCGAAATCGGGTACCGCTTGTATCTCATCTTCACTTATTTCAATTACTTTTTTTACCTTATCCGCCAAAGCACCCAATCTTACTATCTTACCATCGAACTGAAGTTCAAAAACAATAATAACAGGATTTTTTATCTCTTTTTTATCGGCAAGATTGATTTTTCTTTTGGTATTCACTACTGTTACTATGTCGCCCCTGAAATTGATTATTCCTTCAATATATTTTTCGGTTCGCGGTACCTCAGTTAATTCTGTATTCCGGATAACTTCTATAATCTTATTCACATTTACGGCAAATTGTTCTTTACCAAGGGTAAAAATCAGGTATGATAATTCTTTTAACTGGTAATGTGTTTTCATGAATCCTATTCGTATATAGCTTCTTCTTTAATACTTAAAATCAATTTGTTGGCATCAAGAATTATTGCCAAACTACCATCTCCTAAAATTCCTGCCCCGGTAATATATTCCTGATTTTTATGAATGGGGCCAAGAGGTTTTATAACAGCCTGGTGCTCACCAATTACTTTATCAGCTATTAAACCGTATTTCTTCTCGTTGTATTCAAGAATAATGAGATGCTCTATTTCCGGGACTTCACCATCAAGTTTGAAGTATTCACGCAAATAAATATATGGCAATATCTGATCTTTAAATTGAATGTGTTTACTGCTTGAATTCACAAGTTCCGAATGATTAATTTTGTAACAGCTATCAATTATATTGAGCGGAATCAGATAAGGCTTTTCATTTACGTTAACCTGAAGTGTATCTATTATTGACAATGTTAAGGGTAATTTCAAGGTAACACTTGTTCCAAGGCCAATTTCAGAATCTATTTCTATTGTACCTCTGAGTTCCTGGATATTTTTTTTAACCACATCCATACCCACGCCTCTTCCAGATAAATCGGTTAGACTTTGCGCGGTAGAAAAACCCGGAAGAAAAATAATATCGTAGATCTCTTTGTCTGAGAGTTTATCTGTAGCATTGATAATTCCTTTTTCGATTGCTTTTTTTCTGATGAACTCTTTATCTATGCCTTTTCCATCATCCTGTACCTGAATAAATACGTTGGCTCCGGAATAAAAAGAGATTAACCTGATTATACCGGTAGGTGATTTACTTTGATTAATACGGGTTTCTTCATCTTCAATACCATGATCTAAGCTATTGCGGATAATATGCATTAAAGGACTCTCAATTTTACTGATAATGTTTGAATCCAGTTCGGTGTCTGTGCCAACTGTGATGAATTCAACCTTTTTATTTAATTTTTTAGAAAGATCACGCACCAATCTTTGGAATTTCAATGTTATTTTCTTAATGGGAACTAACCTCAATTCAAGAGCATTATTTCGTAACTGTTTATATAGTTTTTCAAGTGTATTTATTGTCTTTTTTAATTGTGCACTTTGAGTTCCTTCAATCTGATAAGAAAGTTGTGAATTGATAATTACCAGCTCGCTTACCAGGTTTATTAGTTCGTCAAGTTTATATGATGGTACACGAATACTTTCGATGCTATTTACAGAAACAGATTTTTCAGTGAAAACCTGTTCATTCATAGCATCTTCATTATCAACTTCTGCCGGAATCTGATTGGCCAAAATACCCTGATCATCATCTGTGATATTTAAATTTTCAGGTGTTGTATCAGACTTTAAACCAAATAGTATTTCTGAAATTTTATTAACATCTGGTTTCAATTGATCAATACCTGAATAATATTTAATGAATTCTTTATCAGAATGAATATTTTCAGAATCAATTTGGAAAATTTCGTATTCATCGTCCTGATAAAATAAAAACTGATCTATTATATCTTCTCTGTTTTTAGAAGTTGACAGGAAAATAATCCATTGTTCTGAAAACTCCTTTTTATCATCCTGATTTATTTGAGTTTCTCTATCAAACCTGGGATCTGACCAATACCTACCAAGTTCGCCAATATCTTCAAATAAATAATGTGGATTTATGCCTCTTATAAAAATATCCTTGTTTGGTTTGAAATGAATAAAGAAATACTTTTCTTCTATCTCTGAAATATTATTTAATCCGCTTTTTTCAGATTCGTTTTCTATTATTGAATCCTGAGAATTACTATTGCTATAACTTTCTATTTCAAGATAGAGTTTATTAAATTCCGATTGTTCCTCGTTGTCTAATTCTTCATTTTTTTCAAGTAAAAGAGATAGAACATCTGTCGTTTTTAAGGTAAGCGTAATTATTTCTCCCGAAGCATGCAGCACTCCTTTCCGTATTGAATCATAAATGCTTTCGAGGTGATGAGCTATTTTGCCAATTTTATCAAAACCAACCATGGTGGCTGAGCCTTTAAAAGTATGTGTTATTCTGAAAATCTCCTGAATGATATCTATATCAGTAGGTCTTTTCTCTAATTCAAGAAGTTGAGATTCAAGCTTATCCAATAATTCTCTGGCTTCAGATATAAAATTATTTTTAAGAAACGAGCTATCAATCATTTCAATTTAATAATTCTGATTAACACCTATTTAATCCTGAGACATCTTTTAATTATCGCCATAAATTCTTCCTGCTTAAATGGTTTCTGTATCCATGCAGTAACCTTTGATTCCTTTGCTTTCTCTTTCTTCTTTTCACTGGTTTCTGTTGTAAGCATAATTACCGGCATAAACTGGTAACTTTCCATGTTTCTTACTTCAGAAATTAATTGAGCCCCATCCATTACCGGCATATTATAATCAGTAATTAAAAGATCAACAGACCTTCCATCAAAGAATTTCAATGCTTCTTTACCATTTTCTGCTTTCAATACTTCACATTCAATGCCTCTGAGAGCAAATTCTATTATCCAGCGGGTGTTCTCAAAATCATCAACTACAACAATCTTTTTTTTCATATTTGCTTTTGTAACTATTTGCTAATTTCTAATAAATGATTGATTATAAACTAAATATTCTTTATTACTAATAAATTTAATAAATATTTTAGGTAATTCAATGACTTTTAATAACAATTATTTACTCAATAATTTTGAAATGTACTTTCCCTGGTTATGAGCATGTATACTTAATTATAAAAACCATTCAGTTTTCTGATTTTTGTTTTCGATTTCTTAAGTAAATATACGTTAAGATTTTAGGTAAGTTATAAGTATAAACACGTATAACTACCTGTATTTTTACTATTTTATGAAGACGCAAAATACTTAATTCTTTTTGTGTATTTATACCTATATAATTATCCAAGAAGGTATTAAACCTTAATATCATCACTATTATATTCGGTATAATCTCTGAACAGGCAATAAAGAAGACTTAGTTATCTGTATTGAAAATAAAAATTGAACAAAATAAAAAGAGGCTGTGTAAAAAGTCTTTTTCTAACACGATTTGTCATGTTGAGCGATAGCTAAACATCTCTTATTCTACAATATAGATTCTTCACTATCGTTCAGAATGACAAGAGAAGTGACTTTTTAAGCAGCCTCTTTAATATTTGCTTAATATTTTACTATTTCATGAACTCAGGATTTAAACCTTCCTGCTACCTCCTCCCAATTCACAACACTCCAAAAAGCTGAAATGTATTCAGGCCTGCGGTTCTGGTACTTGAGATAATAGGCATGTTCCCAAACATCGAGCCCTAGTATGGGAGTTCCTTTCACATCGGCAACATCCATTAACGGGTTATCCTGGTTAGGAGTAGAAGTAATTTTCAATTCCCCGTTGCTGACCACCAGCCATGCCCATCCCGAACCGAAACGGGTGGCAGCGGCATTCGAAAACTGTTCCTTGAATTTATCAAAAGACCCGAAATACCTGTCAATGGCATTCTTCAGATCTCCTGACGGCTGTCCGCCACCTTTGGGCGACATAACTTTCCAGAATAGGTTATGGTTGTAAAAACCACCGCCGTTATTGCGAACAGATGCCGGTAACTTTGAAATATTTCTCAAAAGTTCTTCAATTTCTTTGCCTTCATGCTCCGTGCCCTTAAGGGCTGCGTTAAGATTATTGGTATACGCGGCATGATGTTTAGTATGATGTATCTCCATCGTTTTCGCATCTATGTGCGGCTCTAATGCATCGTATGCATAATCTAGCTTTGGTAATTCAAATTTTGTTGTTGTCATAACTATATGTTTTTAAAAGTTTTACTATTTAGATTCATAATAAATAACATGTGCTGCTACTTTTTGTTCAATTCAAAGTAATTAACTATTGTGATTTCTGTTTTAGCGCCTATTTCGCTAACTTCGCCAAAAAAAGAAAATGTCAGGTAAAATTAGAGTAAGATTTGCTCCCAGTCCCACAGGGCCGCTTCATATCGGGGGTGTGCGAACAGCATTGTTTAACTATTTGTTTGCCAGAAAAAATCATGGCACATTCATCCTTAGAATTGAAGATACCGACCAGACGAGGTATGTAGAAGGCGCAGAAAAGTATATCATCGAATCGCTTGGATGGTGTGGCATTCAAATTGACGAAGGGGTTTCTGTTGGCGGACCTCATCAATCCTACCGGCAATCTGAAAGGAAAGAGATTTATATAAAATATACAGAACAACTCATTAAAGAAAATAACGCCTACTACGCTTTTGATACCCCTGAAGAAATCGAAAAACTGAGAAAAGACTTCGAAGCAGAAAAGAAAACATTTTCTTACGACCAATCAATCAGGGAAAACAAAAACCTTGTAAAAAACTCCCTCACCCTGGGGGATGAAGAAGCAATGAAACTGGTAAAAAATGGCGTTCCGTATGTTGTAAGGTTTAAAACACCTGCTGGTAAAGAGGTACATGCCGATGATATCATCCGCGGCCATGTAACATTTAACTCTTCAACCATTGACGATAAAGTGATTTTCAAATCAGACGGGTTACCGACCTATCACCTGGCCAACATCGTGGACGACCACCTGATGGAAATAACGCATGTGATCAGGGGCGAAGAGTGGCTGCCGTCGCTTCCGTTTCATGTACTTCTCTACGAAGCTTTTGGCTGGGAAAAACCATATTTCGCCCATCTTCCGCTTATTCTAAAACCCAACGGACAAGGTAAACTAAGCAAACGAGATGGCGATAAAGACGGATTTCCCGTTTTCCCGCTTGAGTGGAAAGCACCAAACGGAGATATTTCATCGGGATATCGTGAATCGGGTTATCTTCCCGAAGCTGTTGTCAATATGCTGGCTATGCTTGGCTGGAACCCGGGTACTGAAGATGAAATTTTAAATATTGAACAATTGGTCAACCTTTTCTCACTTGAAAAAGTTCAGAAAGCAGGTGCGCGTTTCGATCCTGAAAAAGCCAAATGGTTTAATCACCAGTACCTTACCAGGAAAAGCGATAAAGAACTTGCAGAACTGTTTATCCCGGTGCTTGAAAAAAATAAGGTAAAATTTAATTCCCAAAAAATCGAAAAAATATGCAGCCTGCTAAAAGAAAGAGCTCATTTCATCAGCGATTTCTGGCATCAGGGTTATTTTTTCTTTGTACCTCCGGCAGGATACGATGAAAAAGTTATTTCTAAATTCTGGAAAGAGGACACCCCAAGCCTTATGAAAGATATCAGCAGTATCATAAATCCTGTTAAAAAATTTGAAGCACCAGCCCTTGAACAGGAGATTAAAGAATATATTGAAAAACATAACCTGGGATTCGGCAAAATAATGAACCCTTTGCGTTTGCTTTTGGTAGGTACCAATATCGGCCCGCATCTTTTTGATATCATGGAACTTCTTGGCAGAGAAGAAACCCTCAGACGTATTGAAAAAGGACTACAACAGATAAAGAACTGAATACTGGTGCTTTTAATATTTTATTCATAAATTTAAGCTAAGAAATTACTTTAAAATACAATTTAAATTAATACCAACATCCCCGAAATGTTGATTGACATTCATGTGCATACTAAATACAATCATCAGGATACCCTCTTATTGTTAAATGTTTTTCCGAAAGATGCCGGTCATTTGGATTCACAAAATATTTATTCTGTAGGTTTACATCCATGGCATGTTAAAAAAGGCAGCTTAACCGATGATATCAGCCGTGTGAGAAAGGCAGCAGAAAATCCGCAGGTAATTGCCATTGGTGAAACCGGTCTGGATAGAAAAACCGATGTCCCATATATTGATCAGCTTAATGCATTCGAGCAACAACTTGAAATTGCTGAAACATTCAGAAGGCCTGTAATCATACATTGTGTTAAAGCTTATGATGATATTATATCTATACGGAAAAAATTCAATCCTTCTATCCCCTGGATTATTCACTGGTTTAATGCAAGCACGCAGATAGCAGACGAATTGTTGAAAAACAATTGTTATCTTTCATTCGGCACTATGCTGTTTAAAGAAAACAGCAAAGCTTTCGGGGTTTTTAAAAATATGCCTGTCAACAGGCTGTTCCTTGAAACCGACGATGCGGGTATCAACATTGCAGATGTATACGATAAAGCCGCGAAAGAAAGAGCTATGGAAATAGTGCAATTGACAGTTATCATTCAAAAAAATTTTACTACCTGCTTTGGCACACTCATATGAATAATGGTGATTGGAAAGAAAAAACGAGGCTCCTTATCGGCGATGAAGGAATTAAAATACTCCGTAATGCCCATGTTTTGGTAGCCGGCCTCGGGGGTGTTGGCGGTTATGCAGTCGAACAACTTTGCAGGGCAGGTATTGGTGAATTAACCATTGCCGATGCGGATATTGTCCAACCGGGTAACAGAAACCGACAGATCATTGCACTTTTGAGTACCGAAAATCGTCTGAAAACAGAAGTATTCAGGGAAAGACTTACCGACATTAACCCTGATTTAAAACTTCACATCTTTTCACAATTTCTAGTGGAAAACACGATTGACAAACTGCTTGATCAAACATATGACTATATTGTTGATGCCATTGATTCTTTAACCCCCAAGGTTCAGTTGCTTGCAAAAGCTAAAACTAAAGGGTTCAGAATTGTAAGCTCGATGGGGGCCGGCGCCAAATTCGACCCTTCAAAAGTACAGGTTGCTGATATTTCTAAAAGCCACCACTGCCGTTTTGCTTACCTGGTAAGAAAATACCTGAGAAAATACAATGTTAACGACGGCATAGATGTCGTTTTTTCATCTGAAATAGCAGATAAAAATGCTGTTTTGGAAGTGCCTGTTGAAAATTTTAAACGATCAACAGTTGGCACCATTTCTTACCTGCCGCCTGTTTTTGGATGTTTTTGCGCTTCAGTTGTGGTCAGAAATCTGCTATCCAAATAAAAAAACCGTCTGGCAGAAATGCTTACCAGGCGGTCCGGAAACGTGTTTTCACTAACGTAATATAGGTGGGAGGAATAGTTAAGTT
>JAFGPL010000197.1 GCA_016936215.1 Bacteroidales bacterium | reverse complement strand
TGAAAGTCAGGAGTTTACTAAAGTAAATGACTGACTTGAAAGACGAGCATAACGCAGTAATTGGCGTTTTCTTAGAGCCACTAATTAAGGATATTTAATACGCCTCTCCCCTGTCTGACGTCAGGCAGGCTGCACCCTCTCAAAATGAGAGGGACATGAAAAGGTCTTAACTAAACGACATCGAGTCATAAATCATTAAAAATACCAATCGTTTCAGGAAAGTTACATTTTAAACATGTTGGTAGTGATTTATATTATTATTTTTGCACCTTATTAATTTTGAAATATGTATAATACCGTCTTTTACATTATTGTCGGAATCATTGTTTTCGACTTCATACTCGAGCGTGTTCTCAGCGTACTCAATACCTCACGCATGAATACACCGCTACCCGATGAGGTAAAAGACGTATATGACGAGGACCAGTATAAAAAATCGCAGGAATACAAAAAAACCAACGACAGGTTTTCACTGGTCACAAGCAGTTTCAGCTTTATTGTCATCCTGCTGATGCTGTTCCTTGGGGGGTTTAATTTTGCAGATGAGATAGCCAGACAGTTTGCTGCCCATCCCATTGCTGTGGCGCTGATCTTTTTCGGCATACTGATGCTTGCTTCGGATATCATCAATACGCCATTCGGACTTTACGACACATTTGTCATCGAAGAAAAATTCGGATTCAATAAAACCACACTGAAAACATTCTTTCTCGATAAAATAAAAGGATGGCTGCTGGGGGCCATTATCGGTGGCGGTTTACTGTCTTTAATCATTTGGTTTTACCTGCAGACACAGCAATTGTTCTGGATTTATGCACTCATTGCCTTTTCAGCCTTCAGCATTTTTATGAGCATGTTTTATTCCAACCTGATCGTCCCCCTGTTCAACAAACAAAAGCCGCTGGAAGAAGGAGCGCTCAAGGAGGCCATTGAAAATTTCAGTAAAAAAGCAGGGTTTAAGTTAAAAAACATCTATGTGATAGACGGGTCAAAGCGTTCGACCAAGGCCAATGCGTATTTTACCGGGCTGGGGGCAAAAAAACGCATCGTGCTCTACGATACGCTGATCAATGATCTTACCGTTGACGAGATTGTTGCCGTACTGGCCCATGAAATCGGGCATTATAAAAAGAGACATACGCTTATCGGGCTGATAACAGGAATTGTGCAGACAGCGATTACCCTTTTTATTTTTTCTTTACTGGTTGACAGTCCGCAACTCTCGCAGGCGCTTGGGTCGGACCAGCCAAGTTTTCACCTTGCACTTATCGCCTTCGGAATGATTTACAGTCCTGTTGCACTTATTTCGGGACTTATCATGAATGTTTTTTCGAGGAGAAATGAGTATACTGCGGACAGGTTCGCGGCCAGATACAACCTGGCAGGGTATTTAATCTCGGCACTTAAAAAGCTGTCGCATAAAAACCTTACAAACCTTACCCCCCACCCTGCCTACGTGTTTTTCCATTATTCCCACCCCACGCTGCTGCAACGTATTAAGGCACTTCTTGAACAGGAAACAGGGAACAAGGAATAGCGAATGTGAACGGGGAACAGGGAACACCAAACACAGAAGGTTAAAATTCTATGTCACGGATTTGGAGATTTAACTATATTTGCGCCAAAATTTTCCTTTAACAAGCCTCTTTAGCTCAGTCGGTAGAGCAGCTCATTCGTAATGAGCAGGTCGCGGGTTCGAGTCCCGTGAGAGGCTCTGGGTTTTAGGCATCAGGCCAGAGGTTTTAGACCTTTAGGAGAAGAAGAAAGGGTTGCGGTTTAAGGGTTGCGGTTTGAGTGGCTCGTGGTTCGCGGCTTCTTTTTCTGCTATCTGTTGTCGGAAAAATAGCTTTCGTGCCCCGGGCTGTTTTCCATAGTTATAAAATTCCATACATCGGTAATTATCTTATTATGTTCGGTATCAGACGGCTTATGGCCATCAAGATACTGAACCTCGGCGATGTTCTTAAAAAACTTGTCGAAATCGGTATAATATCCTTCGGTAATTTTATATTTTATAAAAACCTGCGGAAAACTCAGTTTGATAACAAATTCAAACTCCGGAAAAAAGAGACTGTTTTTTCCCAGGTAAAAGTTTTTAAACTCATTGGGTATCATAGTATCATGAATTAGTTATACTTACAATTCTGTTTAAGGACATCCTCAAAAATCCGCTAAAACGAAGCCCTCATAAGAGCATAGCGAAGTAATCTCAATAAATACGAAGGGTTTAACAGATCGCCGCACTGTGTGCGGTTACTGATCGAGTATTTAGAGGTGCCCTTAAATTATATTTGGTAAAAATGTGTAAAGAACTGAATTAATTTTCTGCCAGGGATTGAAATTTCATGGCCATGATGGCTTAATGCTCTTTAAGATACTTTTTTAATGTTAACAGCTTTTATCCCCTTTAACCCTTTTTCCGTTTCAAACTCGACTTTATCACCGGGTTTAACCTCCGCTGAACAATCATTAATATGAAAAAAGACGGAGTCGTAGAGCTGCATGCTGTTTATAAAACCAAATCCCCTGGCTGCATCAAAGTTTAATATTTTACCTTTGATTATAGTTTCTTTCTTTATTTTCCCTCCTTTTGGGACAGAAATTTCGATGTTTTCAGCCTTCACTTCGGATTTATTTTCTGAAGTCGGGGGCGCTGAACAAATCCGGCCGTATTCATCTACCCAGGCCAGCATATCATCAAAGCTGTTCTTTCCATTTTCTTTACGTTCAAGTTTGCGTTGTGCTTTTTCTTTTCTCTTTTTCAACTGCTTGTTTCTTACTTCTTTTTTACCACTCGTTTCTTTTGCTCTGCTCATTCAAAAATATTTAAGTTTATAATTGTCATGAAAAAATGTATATGCAATGTGATTGAACCGGTTTTGATAATGTCATACACTCCATTCGGAATTATGCAACAGTATCGTTTTTATATTCTGAAATTTACCGGTGAAAGACCTCCTCAACAGTTGTAAATGAATTGATTAAATGAGCATTTGCCCCGGAAAAAACAAATCCTGATTTAAAATTCCCGCGATAAGCAGATAATAAAGCTTCAGCGATGCAATATTCGGTAGTTTTAGTATTGCAGGATTTTATGCAATTATATTTACAGCGATCCGGGTGTTTTTCCCCGCTTTCTGCAGCCAGTATGAAATCATTTTCAATAGCCCTCCCGGGCATGCCAAGAGGGCTTTTTATTAAACGGATTTTCTTTTCTTCAGAAGAAATAATGACCTGTTTAAATCTTTCTGACGCACCGCATTCTTTAGTGGCAATAAAACTACTGCCCAACTGAACAGCAGAAGCACTCAATTCAATGATCTTCCTTATTTGCCGTCCACTTGTAATTCCGCCGCCTGCAATAACCGGAACTGGTTTTTCATGGGCTACGGATAATTCTTTTGCAAAAGGTACCATATCTGCAACCAGCTCTTCCAGGCTGAACTTTTTGCCGGCTGAATCATAGTAAGAAAAACCCAGGTGGCTTCCGGCCTCAGGGCCTTCAAGGACAAACGCCTCCGGCACATAGTGGTGGTGTTGAAACCACTTGCGGGCAGTTAACATTGCAGCGCGCACTGATGATACAATCGCGACAAGCTTTGTCTTACTTCCTTTAATTTTATACTTTGGCAGATTAAGCGGTAAGGCGGTGCCGGAAAAAATAATATCAATTTTTTCTTTGATGGCAGTCGCAACCAATTCGCTAAAATTGGTAAGTACCGACACGATGTTTACGGCAAGCACACCGGTTGATAATTTACGCGCCATGCGTATCTCTTTTATAACACCATCAATATTGTTTTGCCTGAAAGTTCTGCCAGGGACTCCATCTATTAATCCAACACCAACTGCCGCAATGGTCCCAATACCACCTGCAGAGGCCACTGCCGAAGCAAGTCGCGACAGGGATATTCCAATACCCATTCCTCCCTGGACGATTAGAATGGGTATGGTTAAATCTCCAATTTGAAATGATTTCAAATAAATTTTTTTTATTGAACATTGAAGGCTACCAGGCCTTTATCGCCTTGTCTGACTTCAAATTCCACTTCCTGTTCTGGCGATAAACCGCCGAATGCGCTTAGCAAACCCGAACGGTGCACAAAAATATCTTTTCCTTCATTTGACTCGATAAAACCAAACCCCTTGGTTTCGTTATACCATTTTACTTTACCATGGTTCACCATTATGATCTCCTCCTATTATTTGATTCTTTTTTTTCAAGGGCTTCATTTACCACTATCTGTCTGTTTTCAAGGGTAGCGCCGTTTAATTCTTTGATGGCTTTTATTCCATCAGCACTGTTCTCCATGGTAACAAAACCGAAGCCTTTGCTCCTTCCACTAAATTTGTCAGTAATAACCTTTGTTTCAGATACATTACCATACTCTTCGAAAATACCTTTCAGGTCTTCTCCGTCAACCTTGTAATCCAGGTTGCCAACATAAATATTCATATTTAAAAAATTAAGGCTTTTTGTTAAATTAAAGCCTGGTTAAAAAATTGCAGCAGCTTGGTGATAATAAATTAAGCAGAAAAACTGTTTGCTTTAATATGACGGATGCTACGTTATCTCAGAAATTGAATGAGAAAAAAACGTAGAAATAATTTTTGAAAAGTATATATACGCGTATTTTTCTAATACAAAATCGGCACAAAGATACACTTAGTTATTTCAATAACCTATTTCTTTATGAAAATATTTGACAAAACATTTTAACCTGTATACCTGTAACTATGATGAAACATACAGAATGAGGTCAAAGAAGGCTTTAGGCAAAGAGAAGAGGGTTGCGGGGTGTGGGTAATGCTTTTAGCCCGCGTCTCAAATAAGGGATTGCTTCGTTCCTTATGCTGGTGCCGAGTCCTTCGCCATAGGCTTCGGCCGCCGGCGATAGCTTTAGCGCAGGCACCACTATGACATCGGGATTTCCGGGTTACCAGCAGTTCGTAACTCGCAGCTTATTCAGGCTTTAGGGGAAGGGAAAAAAAATTCAGGTTTTGAAGCCCGTGTTCTTTGTTTCGGCATGCCAGGTAAGGAACATAAGCGGGATGCTCCAGTTTGGGGGCGTGTTTGGATACACCGGGAATAAGCAGATTTGAAAAGCAAATGGTCACCAGTTACCGAATGCCAAATGTTTATTGGAGTATCAAGAACAGTTATTTAGTGGCTCTAAGAAAACGCCAATTACTGCGTTATGCTCGTCTTTCAAGTCGGTCATTTACTTTAGTAAACTCCTGACTTTCAAGACTTGCATGCCTTGTTCTTGACGCTTTCTTAGAAGCCACTTCTGAATAACAAGA
>JAFGPL010000196.1 GCA_016936215.1 Bacteroidales bacterium | reverse complement strand
TTTGTTAGCTTTTTTGCTTCATAGGCCTGTACGGATTTTGATTATTTTGTTAATGCAGAAATACCAGCCCAATTTACAAAAATTATCTGTAAATGTGGATGCATTCTTTTTAATATGTAAATCAATGATGTTTAGTTACCTGACTTCCCCCGCAAGTTATGACGACAGGTTTATTTGCTGTCTTATCATATTATCATTGAATTTTAACCTGGCGTGGACAGGTAGTGCCATTTGAAACATAAGTAGTGTCTGTCTTTAAAGTCCGCATACTTCGTTGCGCCTCGTCTGCGAACTTTAAAAAACAGCCACACGACTTTAAGGACAGACACTAATTATAAGATTCCATAATCTTTTTATCCTCAGTCATCAAAGGCCTGCATATTTCCTCCATTTTCATTGTTTTCCAACTGGAAAGAAGATGATGTGTGTTATAATATTTCAATGGTATCGGGTGCGTTCCTATTACAACCGGAATTTTATAATATAGCTCTATAAAGTCTTTAAACTGCTTGATGTATGGACATGGAGGATACCCGACAACCATTCCTGTCGCAAAATGAATTACATCAGCCCCATTTTTAATCATCTCCTCCGGCACATATTCGATATTTCCACCCGGGCAACCACCGCAGTTTGAAAACCCAACCAACTCTAATTGTTCATCGTAAGGATACTTTGCAAATCCCCCCACATGCTCTCTCATGGCCCTGAGGCATTTGCCCCCTCCGCATGTTATATAACGTGCACAAATGATTATCCCTATTTTTGTCATTTTGTATTCCTTTATGTTTTATTTTGGTTGTTTCGTGTTTATTTAATGTTTGTCAAACACCCAAATATATTTACTTTTTGAACAAAATGTAAGTATATTTTTTGTTTGGCACATGGTCTTCTTTTTACGGTATTCAAACTTTTTGCCGTTAACTAATAATGGCAGTGTACACTGCGAAATATCGGTAAGGATACACCTGCTCCAGAGAAATATTTTTAACTGTTTGGAGGGAAGTATTTGTAAAAAAGAATCCAGGCCACGGTAAGCCTGGATTTGGGGACGAAAGATACACAAACAGCCGGATAAGGAAAGAAGAGACAAAAAATATGACTATTTAGTTTGCATGCTGTAAAGGTGCAATGTTTGTCTTAACCCTTGGTTAATACATCAATAAATTATTATTAATGCAGCATTATTTTGAATAATATCTCCCCGATAACTTTATATTGTAATTACCGGAATTATCCTCCAATACAAATACATCATAAAATTCCCCGGTTTCGTAAACCCTTACCAGCACATGACCACAGGTAGATTTGTAATACCTGTTGATCATGCCCCCTATATAATTCTTTGTTGTTTCTGTCATGCACAGGGCGTATAAATCCCTGTCGCCGGGATATAATTTTTCAGATACGACACGGTTCAGCACTTCGTGCCCCGGATGGTCGGATGACCAGTTTTGCTGTACCCAGACCCTTGGCCGCAATGTACGTACCCAAACAGGAGATTGCGAATCCCTTGATCCGTGATGGTTCAAAATTGCAACATCTACACTTCCAACCACGGGGGCTGCAAGTGCTTCCATGCTCATATCATCGGGTAAGCCCAGTCTGTTCATTCCTGCAATGTCTCCTCCGGTATAGTAGTCAAACTTTCCGTAACTAATCTTAATGCCAAGGCTCAATGGATTCTCCCCGGGGTATATCCCTGAAGGCATAGCTTCAAAACATGAATCACCCGAACCATGCCATATCCAACCCGAGCCAAATAAATTCCTGACTTTAAAATCAGCATACTTATCAGGTTTGGTCATCATCACGATTTGAGAACTGCTACCTGCTTTAAACTGCTGATGGATTAACCCGTGTTTCTTTTGAACGTCAATAAACTGCTTATATGCTTCAAGGGTTTGCACAATGTGGTATTCATCTTGGCGATATTTTTCAATAAAATCACCCGATAACAAATTTACGGGCTCTTCAAATCCCCGGTCTATTAACCTGGTAATTTTTAAAAGGGTTCCTACTTCGGTTATTCCTGTCAACAGGTAACCATCTGCCGAAAGTTTTCTTGTGCTGTCTGCCTCGCCAAAGTGATCGTCGTGATAATGAGTAATAAGGGCAAAATCTATTCCCTTTGGTTTTGCCCCCGGAAAAACATTCAGAATATAGCCCGCTATATAGGAGGGCACAGACGCATAATTACCAATACTTTTTTCGCAATTGCGTGGTGACATAACCCGCGGGTGCAATTCCGACATATCCCCTACATCAATGAGCAGGGTGGTACCATCGGGAAAAATGCAAAATGTTGCATTGCCCCGCCCTGTTTTGATATGATGAATATCCAGGATACCCTCCTGCCATTCCGGCATTATTCCTGTTTCTGTCTGTGAAAATGACATGGCACAAAAAATGAAAATATGAATGAATGTAATATTGACTTTCATGGGTGTTAGTTTTTAACAGTAATCCAAAAGACTTAAAACAATGTGTTTGATTATGGCAGTTATTGCAGGTTTTCCCGGAGAGCCTTTTCTGCTGTCTGTCCGCTTAATTACTCAAACGGGTGAATATTTCGCTGTGTATGATTAATAACCTCAAGCAGCATTGAAATGATAAACTAAGCCTGTTGCACCAACTCAATATGCAACAGGCTTCAGATAATAATCACCAAACTATTGAACCATTAAACCGTATTTACCTGCCAATAACTTTTTCAATTACTTTACCCACAGGCCTTTCATTTTTATAATCAAACCCAAGCAAATAAGACATGGTACCGGCATATTGGCTATTATAGTACTGTCCTTCCCTTATCTCACCAAGCGCGGGTGTATCGGGACCGATTACGGCAAACCATGTTTCGTCTGAGTTTGCTGTTTTTTTACCATGGCTTTTCCATCCTTCCATGCCAGTTCCCCTGCCATGATCCACTGCAATAATCAATGTTGTCTGATCTCTATAATCGGCATCGCTTTGCAGCCAGTTCCATAGTTGCTTTATAAAATCGTCGGTGTAGCGGGCAGAGTTAAGATAATAATCATAACTGCCATGATGCCCGAAATCATCGGTTTCATCCAAAGCAATGAAAAGGAACCGGGGTTTCTCAGATTTCAGATATTCGAAGGCCATATTAAAGGTCACAGCATCGAGCCTGATCCCATAAAACACATCGGGCAACTGG
>JAFGPL010000195.1 GCA_016936215.1 Bacteroidales bacterium | reverse complement strand
TGTAACCGCTCCGCTCTCACATGAACTTTTTTAATCATGCTTGTTTTTGAAATTTTTGATTAAAAAAGTTCATGTTCGTTTCATATTTTCATCTTAACAATATGATAGTTAGATTGTATTCATTAAATACCGGATTTTCTTAACAAAGGCAGTAATTCGTATTTCATAAAAAAATTTTAATATAAAACGTAACTTTTATATTTAAATTAAATATTTGTAAATGAATAAAATAGGGATGTTGATCATTTCTTAGTAAAAAAATAATATTCAACAATCCCTTTTCTGTGTTCACTTTTAGAAAAATATTTATAAATTTATATCCTGTTTGTTAACAACACAGTTTTAATATTTTAAAAATTTCTAATCAGGGAGGATTTAGATTATGCCAGTAAGTTGGATTGATTACAAAGGCCACCGTATTTTATATTCCGATTACAGGGGGCTGAAATCAGAGGATTTGATGCTGAAAAACCTTGAAAAAGAAGCTGAGTTTTACAAAAACTGCCAGTTCAAAGTCTTATCATTGAATGACTATCGTGATACTTTTGTATCAAAGAGTTTCATGAACAAAGTAACCGAGTTGGGCAAAGAAACCAAAGACCGCACACTTAAAGCTGCCGTGCTCGGCATATCCGGGGTAAAAGGGATTTTGCTCAACGGGTATGCCACGCTTACCGGTCAGCCGGTCAGGGCCTTTGATGATGAGATAGCCGCCAAAGAATACCTTATTAAGTAAAAATTTCCTGCTTTTAAGGATCATTTTTTACCTGTTTATGCAACTGAAAATCATTGCATGAACAGGTTCAATGATATTGTATTCTTTATTACCAGATATTTTACTTTTTCTATTAACGCACTAAACTTTTAATTATGGACAATTCGTACAATCTTAAAGACGTACTCAGGTACACCGACATTGTTGAAGAACAGGCTTTGGTATACCGTAACATTGATGATTTTATTCTCAATGGAAGAACAATCAGTTTCAATCAAAAAGAGATTGTCTCTTTTGCTTCCTGCTCTTACCTGGGACTGGAACTAGATCCAAGGTTAAAAACACTTGCAGCCGAAATGGCTATCAGGTATGGCACTGCTTTTCCTACCTCAAGGTCATATTACAAGCTTCAGATACTGGAGGAACTTGAACTCCTGCTGGAGAAAATGTTTGAAAAACCCTGTATTCATACTACTTCCACCAGTCTTGGACATATAGCCGCATTACCGGTTTTAATCGGCAAAAATGATGCGATCATATATGACCACCAGGTGCATAACAGTGTAAGAAATGCGTTTATGATCTGCAAAGGCGCCGGAACATATACCGAGGCACTCAGGCACAACCGTATGGACCTGCTTGAGGAGAAAGTAGTGCGACTGCAGACAAAGTATAACAATGTATGGTTCCTGGGGGACGGCATATATTCGATGATGGGTGATGCTGTAGAGGCTGAAGAACTGTACAGGCTGATGAACAAATACAAAAAATTCAGGGTTTATCTTGACGATGCCCATGGCATAGGCTGGTGCGGCAAAAACGGGAAAGGTTATGTGCTTGATAAAATCGAGATGCATCCGCAGATGGTAATGGCTGCATCATTAGGAAAAGGTTTTGGCAGCTTTGGCGGTGTATTGGTATGCCCCGATGCAGAAACCAAAAGGTTATTCAGAAAACTGGGCAGTACGCTTATCTTTTCAACCCCAAACATGCCTGCAGTATTGGGCGCTTCTATTGCAAGTGCCCGCATTCACATAAGCAATGAGATTAATAAGCTTCAGGCAGAGCTAAAGTCAAAAGTTGATCTTTTTATTTCCGAAGTTTCTAAATACGGATTACTAAAGACACTAAGAATTGACAAGACTGACTCTCCCATCTTTTTCTTTGGCGTAGGAAAACCGGAGACCGGTATCCGAAGCCTGGATTTAATCGTTGAAAAAGGATTCTACCCAAGCCTTGCCATGCATCCCGCGATGCCTGTAAACAATACCGGGATAAGGGTCACCATAACCCGTACCCATAAGAACGAAGAAATTGTTCAATTCGTGAAGGCGGTGAACGATTCTATTACACAGGCGTTGGTCGAAAACGGTTTATCTGCCGATAGCGTTGTAAGACATTTTGATAAACTCCTCGGGATAAAAGGGGCTACTGACAACGTAGATGAAACCGTACCTGAAAATGTTCATCAATGATAACTTGAATTAAATGATCACTAAGCCCTTGATAATCTCGATAAAGATTGTTTCAGGGGCTTTTTTATTTTTCTTCTCTTACAATTAAAAACAAACAAAAACAAAACCCTGAAAAATGATTGAAGTTCCCAGATGTGTAATGTTAACCGGGGCCAATTCCGGCATCGGGTTTGCCACCTGTAAATTGTTGGCTGACAATGGATTTTATGTCTTTGCAGGAGTGAAAGACCAGCAAGGTTTGGATTACCTGAAAGAACAGAAAATTGAAAATGTTGAACCTGTATTGTTAAACCTTACCAATAAACAGCATTTGAAAGTGGTAGTTGACAAAATTGAAGGCTATTGTAAACCTCCGGTAAAGTTCCATGCCATTATTAATAATGCAGGTTTTGCAGCAGGAGGGCCACTGGAGCTGACCGGTACAGACCTTATCCATCAGTCATTCGAAATAAATGTTTTCTCCCCCCTTGAGCTGATTAAAAGATTGTTACCCATTCTTAGAAGAGATAAGGGAAGAATTGTAAACATCAGTTCTACCAATGCAATCATTTCATTTCCATACATGGGCATTTATTCGGCCACAAAATTTGCCCTCGAGGCAATTTCTGACGCGCTCAGGCTCGAAATAAAAAAATGGGGCATACCAGTTAGCGTCATATATCCCGATGTAGTGAAAACACCCATATTTGATAAGTCTATTCCCCTTTCATACAGTAGTTTTGAAACACATACTGCACAGGAAAAACAGTTATACAGAAATGAATTTGACAGGTTTGTCAACACCATCCGCAAAATGGTGAAGAAAGGTGTTGAACCCGAAGTAATAGCCGCTAGTATTTTAAAGTGTATCAATGCCCCTAAACCAAAAATATCTTATATCCCTGAAAAAAACGGAGTGGTCTCATTTGCATTGAAAAAGTTATTATCTAAAAAAATGCTCGATAAATTGCTTTTAAAACAATTGAATTGAAAAAACTTTTGCATTAATATTGCTAAAAAATTTAATGCATAGATTGAAGTTTTCTTTCTTCACCCGATTAATATTCAGTTTCATTACAATCTCTGTAATATCTGAGGATGGTATTATTGCACAGAACAATCCTTTATTCCATCAGGAACCTGTTCCTTATAATTGGAAAAATGTAGAAATCTCAGGAGGGGGCTTTGTTACAGGTATTGTTTTTCATCCTGCAGAAAAAGACCTTTGTTATTGCCGCACAGATATGGGCGGGGCCTATCGGAGAAATCCCTCCACCTTGAAATGGGAGCCGCTGCTGGACTGGCTTTCATACGAAGATGCTAACCTGATGGGGGTTGAAAGCATTGCGCTCGATCCTTCAGACCCCGACAGGCTTTACCTTGCCTGCGGGACATATACCAATGCTTCGTCTCCTAACGGTGCAATATTGAGGTCTGATAACAGGGGGGAAACCTTTCAACGAACAGACGTTCCATTTAAGATGGGGGCAAACGAAGATGGCCGTGGCAACGGAGAACGGCTTGCCATAGACCCCAACAACAGCAATATCCTCTATATGGGAACACGGCATGCAGGTTTGTGGAAAAGCACCAACAGTGCAGTCACATGGGAAAAAGTCCCGGGTTTCCCTGATATTAGTGAGCATCCTCCTTCCAGCATGCAAAACTCTGACAGCATCCGCATGTGGCGGTATTTAAACCAGGGGAGCGGCATAATCTTCGTAATATTTGATCCCGCCTCAGCGCGCGTTGAACGTGGAAGCCAGGTAATTTATACAGGTGTTTCCCTCAAAGACCGTGAAAATCTCTTTGTAAGCAAAGACGCGGGTAATTCATGGCATCCCGTCCCAGGCCAGCCTGTTAATCTCCGCCCTACCGATGCAGTATTATCGAAAAATGGCATAATGTACCTTACTTATGGCAATGCTCCGGGGCCTTCGCGCATGACAAACGGGGCTGTATGGAAATACAATACAACCAGCGGGGAGTGGACAGATATTACACCCGACAGGCCAGACCCCGGTTCCAGGCCATTTGGTTACGCCGCTGTAGCAGTCTGTGCTGAAAATCCTGAAAGGATTATAGTTAGTTCATATCACCGTTACCAGGTAGATAACGGTGAAGATATTTTTTACAGTAATAACGGCGGCACTTCATGGACACAGATATTCGCCAACGGCGCTGAACTTGACCCTTCATTGGCACCCTATACGGCGCATACTGGCATCCATTGGCTTTTTGATGTCGAAATTGATCCGTTCAATCCCGGCCATGCCATGTTTACAACCGGTTATGGCGGTCACGAAACATTCAACCTGGGTAACATTGAACAGAAAAAACCAGTTAAATGGAGCGTGATGAGCACAGGTATTGAAGAAACAGTTGCACTTGAATTGCTGAGCCCCCCAAAAGGTGCCCACCTTCTTACTGCCATTGGCGATTATGGGGGATTTGTCCACCGGGACCTTGACAAACCTTCACCTGAAGGAAATTTTACTAACCCGCATTTTGGGAATACCAATGGAATAGCCTGTGCCTGGAATAATCCGGGTGTTATTGTCAGGGTTGGCAGGGCAACCGGCAAACAACCCGTAAACATCGGTTATTCAACTGACGGGGGGGGAAAGCTGGCAACCTGCCGGTACTTCTCCACATCCCGGGGCAATACTGGGCCATATTGCAGTCTCAGCCGACGGCAATACATGGATATGGGCCCCCGATCCGCTGCGCGGCAGATACAGAATGGAGCAGACTACTGGTCTTTTACCTGTCTTTTACTCAAAAGACAAAGGCATAACCTGGGATGCATGCCAGGGTATCCCGGCATATACAAGGGTTATTGCAGACCGCGTCAACCCGGATAAGTTTTATGCCATAAATCTTTTTGAAGGAAAGTTATACAAAAGCTTAAACGGAGGAGTTAGTTTTGAAGTCTCACCGTTGAAACTTTCAGACAAACTGCCTGAAAAACAAAATTACAGGGGTGATTCGCGGGGCGGGCAGGACCGTATTTATACAACCCCCGGAAGAGAAGGCGATCTTTGGATTGCAGCGTTTGACGGATTATATCACTCCGAAGACCACGGAAATTATTTTATCCAAATGGCAGGGCCATCTGAGATACATGCTTTTGGCTTCGGTAAAGCAGCGCCCGGACAATCCTTTCCGGCACTTTACCTTGCAGGAATAGTAAATGGCGTAAGGGGAATATACTGTTCAGAAGACAAAGCAAAATCATGGTTCCGGATTAACGACGAACAGCATCAATGGGGCCTATTGCTTCATATAACCGGTGACCCGAAAAAATACGGCAGGGTATATATTGGCACACACGGAAGGGGTATCGTTTATGGAGACAGGCTGAACTGATTTTTCACAAAAGTATTTTTAAACAAAACTGTCATTGAACCAATTATTTGCAATTAAAATGGCTATTGCTATTTTCATAAGTATTTAATATGTACCTTTACCACGATTAAAATATGAGTTCTGAATAAAACTATACTCCCTCACTCTCTTTAGTTCTTTGGTTCCTCCATATTAAATCAAATATCAAAAATATTACAGACAGGCTGTTTCATTCGAGATTGCAGTTAAACAGTCTTTTTTTAACAAATAAATTTTTATTATGAATATTTATGTAGGAAACCTAAATTACGAAATTGAAGAACAAGATTTAAAAAAACTCTTTGAAACCTATGGTGAAGTATCTTCTTCAAAAATCATCAAAGATAAGTATACAGGCAGGAGCAAGGGATTTGGATTTGTGGTAATGGACAAATCAGGTGAGGCTGAAAAAGCAATTTCTGAACTGAACAACAAAAAGATTAATGAAAGAGAAATAGTTGTAAATGAGGCCAAACCAAAAAACGAAGGCTTTTTTAGAAAATAAAGTTTAAAAAATACAATTACAAAACACGCATGATTATTAATACACGTAAAACAATACTGTATTAATTATCTTGATTACTTCACACTTAGTATAAAAAACAACAATATGATAAAAAAAGGAAAAGTTAAATGGTATAATGAGGTTAAAGGATATGGTTTTATTTCGACAACCGATGGAGATGATGTTTTTGTTCACCGTTCAGGATTAGACAGTTCTTTTGCCGGACTTGATACCGACCAGGAAGTTGAATTTGAAACCCGTCAGGGTGAAAAAGGCATTATAGCCTTTAATGTAAAAACACCCTCAAAAGCTTGACTGGCTTAAAGTACAGTATATCTCATAATATAACCGCCAAGTCTCCGGAAAAATATTGTAAATCTTCATCCTGAAAGTAACCAGAAGTCCTAAGTAAACTATAACTACTATGAGACAATTAGTTATAACCAAACAGATAACAAACAGGCAGGATGAATCGGTCAACAGGTATTTCCAGGAAATAAACAAATTCGGGTTAATATCGGCGGAATATGAAGCCGAACTGGCATCGCGGATAAAGCAGGGCGACCAGGAAGCGCTGGAAGAGTTAATTAAAGCTAACCTGCGCTTTGTCGTATCTGTAGCCAAGCAATACCAGAACAGGGGGCTTTCGTTTTCAGACCTCATAAATGAAGGAAACCTGGGATTGGTAAAGGCTGCACACAAATTTGATGCGACAAGGGGATTTAAATTCATTTCCTATGCTGTATGGTGGATAAGACAATCTATTGCCCAGGCCCTTGCAGAGCAGGTAAGAATCGTAAGACTGCCTTTGAACAAAGTTGCTTCTATCAATAAAATTGCAAAGGTATTTCCAAAACTGGAGCAGGAATTTCAAAGAGAACCTACTGACGAGGAACTGGCAAGGGAAATGAATGTTTCTGAAACAGATGCAATTAACAGCAACCTGCTCAAAAGGAACCAGTTATCTCTTGACGCACCTTTTCCTAACAGTGAGGAGGATAGTAATTTATATGATATCCTGAAATCCGCCAGCATACCACCTCCTGACAACGAACTGTTAAAAGAATCATTAGTGTATGAAATCAACCGGGCATTGGCGAAGCTAACCCAAAGGGAAGCTGAAATTCTGAAAATGGCCTTTGGCCTTAATAATAATGATGCCCTTTCGTTGTATGAAATCTCTGAATTACTAAATATCTCAGCTGAGAGAATCCGCCAGATTAAAAAATCGGGTATTGAAAAAATGAAGCGTCTGCTTCGAAAAGTTGAGTATTAATCGAAAAAACCATTCATTTTCAATACGTTGAAAGAAAACGAATGAATAATTCGGGTTAAAATTCTACCTCTGCCCTCTCATGTTCAAAGACGTTATTTTCAGGACATTGGTCGAGTAACTCCTGCAATTTTATTTTTAAATAAGGGATTCTCTTTTCTTCTACCCTAACCTGTTTCATGTGCCCGTAATTCATCGCAAGATAAATTAAGGGATTGTTCAGGTTGCCAAAAAACCGTTTAAGCACACAGGAAATACTGTAAAACCTCTTTCTTGTAAGGGTTTTGCCAACCTGGAGTTCAAACGGCGACATATGGTTTGGTTTAAACACTACTGTATTGTGATCGTAATACTGCCACTCATGTGTAAGGATTCTTCCTTCCCCTTCAAGGTTATGATAAGTTTTTGTCCCGGGATATGGGGTTAAAATATTAAAAGAAACAGTGCCGATTTTATTCTTTACAAGAAACTTCAGTGTATCATTAAAAGTTTTCTCTGTGTCATTATCAAACCCAAATATCATAGATGCGTGTATCAGAATCCCCATTTTTTTGATTTTTCTAAGGGCTTCTTCAAGATGTCCTATCTCTTTTATTGATTTATGCATCGTCTTAAGCTGATCTTCAGAAACGCTCTCAAGTCCTATAAAAAGCGCTTTACAACCGCTGTCTGCAGCAAGCTGAAGCAATTCCGAGTCTTTTACCAGCGAAATAGAAGCCTGTCCCACCCATTTAATTTTTAAAGGTTTTATGGCCCTGAACAATTCTTTGGCATAACGGGGCTGGCCGATAATATTATCATCCAGGAACATAAAATTTTTTGCACCTGACTCCTGAATATCCTTAACCACATTTTCAACAGGGATATGACGTATTTTTTTACCAAACAGGTCGGTAACACAGCAAAATTCGCAATTGTAAGGACAACCCCTGGTGGTCATGATCGGTATTATATCAAAAAGTCTCTTCTGTGCAAGCCTTTTGAAATTTTTAGGCACATACTGGCTGAGATCGGGTTGAGGATTATGGTATCTCTTTTGCAGAATTCCAAACTCAAAGTCATGCAATAGTTGTTCCCAAACACCCTCTGCTTCACCTATAACAACCGAATCTGCATGCTGTATGGCCTCATCCGGCAATATTGTCGGATGCACCCCACCCAGAATAACTGTTTTACCTCTTTTTTTAAATTCCCGTGCAATTTCATAAGACCTCGGGGCATTGGCCGTCATACAACTTATTCCGACCAAATCACATGGTTCATCATAGTTCAGGGTTTCAGCTTCTTCTTCCACAACTTTTACCGTGTGTCCTGCAGGTGTCAACCCTTCGAGGATAAACATCGCAAGCTGGGGCATCCTGAGCCCCTTATTTGTTCTCTTTGTGGCATCAACTGCCGGTGAAACAAGTAGTATATTCATCTGTTTAA
The DNA here is from genome assembly GCA_016936215.1 of Bacteroidales bacterium. Classification (GTDB taxonomy): domain Bacteria; phylum Bacteroidota; class Bacteroidia; order Bacteroidales; family UBA10428; genus JAFGPL01. The sequence continues at coordinate 5,043 of JAFGPL010000195.1, read as the reverse complement.
TTTATTTTATTAAAGATAAAAATAAATTGCATGATAATGGCAATCATTTTCATGCGTGTATATCGTTTTATTCTATTCATGCCTGTTTCAATTATGCACTCTTCAATGGTTAATATTATGAGATTGATCTTTTTACAAATGGCAAAAAAATCTTCATTCCGGAAACATTATCATAGTTTCCGAGGTGCCTGAGCATTTTTGCATGATTATATACAGCAACCGCAAATGAAGGCTGAACATGATAAGGTATATTATGCTCAATAACAGTTTTTTGAATAATTTTTGAAATTTTCCGGTAATGTACATGACAAATATTAGGGAAAAGGTGGTGTACGACCTGAAAATTCAAACCTCCTATTAACCATGAGAAAAGTTTACTTCCAGGCGCATAATCAGAGGTTGTTAAAAGCTGATGTATTGCCCAACTGTTTTCCATATTGCCATGGTTGTCGGGCAAAGGAAACTCAGATGTCGGGATTACATGGGCCGGCTGAAAAATCATACTCAATGTAAAGCCGATACAAATATGCATAATCACAAATGCGAGCAGTACTGTCCAGAATGAATATGGAAGCAGTATAACCGGAAGGCCTATAAACAGGGTATAGTAAACCAGTTTCCATAGTATTTCTTCTGCTACCAGTTTAAAAACCTTGTTTTTTCCAGTTATCAGCCCTTTTTTTTGATACCTTGATATCTGCAGAAAATTCTTGGTGGTGACCCAGGAAAGCGTAGATATCGCATAAAAAAACCAGACATAGATATGCTGATATTGCTGTATCCAATACTTTTTTGAATTGGGGGAAAAACGAAGAAAGACAGGGACATAGATATCATCGTCTGCATCTTCAATATTTGTATAAGCATGATGAAGCTGGTTATGCTGGATTTTCCAAAGAAAAGAGTTTCCGCCAACTAAATTCAGCGTGTAGCCCATAATCCGGTTTATCATTTTATTCCCTGAATAAGAGCCATGATTGGCATCGTGCATCACAGAGAGGCCAATGCCGGCCATTCCAAAACCCATAATTATCCATAGAAAAATAAAAACCATGGGACTTGTGAAAACATTTGAAATCATTAATATGTAAGGGATAGTAAAAAGTAAAAACATGAAAACAGTTTTTAAATACATGTTCATGTTACCGTGTTTCTTTATTTTATTGTCAATAAAATAATTGTTTACCCTTTGCCTGAGGATATTAAAAAATTCCTGTCCTTTGTTTGTCTGGTAATGTATGTTAATTTTTTTCTTCATCTGTGTTTTATATTGAATCTTATTTCAGCATGTATCTGATTATTTTATGTCCTGAGGAATATTTACTTAACTGATTCCCTTGAAAACCCTTCTGTAATGATATCCATAGATGCTATAGGTAATAGCAAGCGGGAATAATTCGGGTTTTCTGAAAACGCACCAGAAAAATAACTCCCAGTAATACCACCTGCTTTTGGTGAAAACACCGATAATTATCATAGATTTAAACAAGGCAATAATGTCAATAAATGTCAGTTTTTTTCTTAAGTTTTCAGGAGGGCTGAAATTTTTAAAAAAGATGCCAATCCTCTTGTAATAAGCTTTACTTGAATAAATACCATGCAAAATTTTTTGATATCCGTTTAGTAATTCCTGCTTGTTCATCACGGGAATAAAATTTAATGAGTAATTGGTGTTGTCCCCTGACCAGTCATTGGTGATTCTGCCTTCGTGCATCAACCTCTTGTATAATTGTGTCTTCCTGGGTGCATTTAAAAGTCCCACCATGGCAGAGATGATGCCGCTTTTCTGGATAAAGTCTATCTGACGTTGAAATATAGAAGGGGTATCATGGTCAAAACCGACAATGAAACCGGCCATTACTTCCATACCGGCAGATTGAATGGCTTTAACACTTTGAACGAGGTCCCGGTTATTGTTTTGAAATTTGTTACACTCTGCGAGGCTCGCCTCGTCAGGAGTTTCAATACCGATAAAGACTTTTGCAAAACCTGCCTGTACCATCATTTGCATCAATGTCTGGTCATCGGCCAGGTTAATGGAAGCTTCGGTTGTAAAAATAAAAGGATTGTTGTTTTTATGCATCCAGTTTATGATAGCCGGAAGCAGGTCTTTCTTCAGAATACTTTTATTCCCGATAAAATTATCATCTACAAAAAACACCGGTCCTTTCCAGCCAATTTTTTTAATGTTATCGAGTTCATCAATTATCTGAGCGGTTGTTTTTAAGCGTACTTTATGGCCTAAAAGCGCCGTGATATCGCAGAACTCACAATTAAACGGGCATCCCCTTGTATATTGAAGGTTCAGCATGGCATATTTCGATACATCAATCAGCGAAAAATCAGGCACCGGGGATGTGGTAATATCTGCATATTCATCCGTATGGTATATTTTTTTTGCATGTTCGGTCTGCAAGTCATCAAGAAAATGAGGCAGGGTAATCTCAGCTTCATTCAATATCAGGTGATCTACATCTGTTTTAAAACTCTCAAATTCGGCAGTGAACAGCGGCCCTCCTGCAACAATTTTCTTTTTCAGTAACTTACATTTTGAGATTACATCTTTAACAGAATGCATCTGAACAGACATTGCGCTTATATAAACATAATCTGCCCATAATAAATCTTTGTCTCTTAGACTTGTAACATTCATGTCAACAAGTTTCTTGTTCCAGTCTGGGGGTAAAAGCGAAGCAACGGTTAACAATCCAAGCGGCGGATTGGTTGCTTTTTTAGAGATAAATTTCAGCGCGTGTTTATAACTCCAATAAGTTGTGGGGTATTTTGGATGTACTAATAAAATATTCAAAACTCAGATATTTAGGTTTATAATTTTGTTAAAATTACCCCAACCTTACAGATGATAAAAATTAAAGGGATGAATAACCAAAATAAGGGATAAAAAGAAAATAGTTGTGGTTAAATGCATTATTACGGGGTAAGGTTCATCCACCCATTCAAAGAAGATCAATCATTCTGTCTCAAAATTCCCTGCTTCCGGCATAAACGCCCTTTGGGGGAAAGTATTTGTTCCTCATTTTCATGCTAAACTTTTCCTGCCAGTCAGGCAAGATATTTCAGCATCTAAGGCAAAAGTATTTCTGAGATTGGAAAAACATTAATTGCAGAATATAATACAAACCCTGAAACACATGTTTGCAGCTTCGCTTTGGAAGGCGAATTTGGAAGGTGAAAGTCCAGTGAAGCAGACCGCAACCTGCTAATCTTTCGTCATTCCCTAATGACCTAAAGTCTAACGCATATTTTTCCATTCACCTTTCACCCTCCCCTTTCATGTTCACAACCCGTTGAAAACTATCCCGCTATAAAGCTTGACTTCTTACCGTTATTATTGTATATTACACTGCTTTTTTCAGGCAGCAACACAATATTTTACTAAAAACTGAAAAAACCTGTGAAACAAAACCTCAACCAATGCTATATAGCGATAAACGTAATTTGATTTATGGGTACGTTTAGCAGTAAGCATAGAAAAACATCGCGATAAATGAATAAATTTTTATACATTATTTCAGTTTTAGTTTGTGGACTATTTACTGGGTTTAGTCAAGGATGCACCCCAAAGATGAATGGATCAATTTCGCAAAAGGACAGTATACAAATTTTCATGGAAATCAAAGGCCAACTGGATACAATAATTAAAAATGATCAATATTATAGGTCTAGGTTAAAACCAATTGAAGAAGAATTTGGCTATGAATCTATTCAGGTTCAAAATCAATGGGATACAATACGATTCACAGATTCAATCAATTTGCAGAATGTTATTGGAATACTTGATACTTATGGATGGCTTGGCGCTGATAAAATTGGCATCACTGGAAACCATGCTTTATTTTTAGTTATCCAACATTCCAACAAGGCAACAATGGAAAAGTATTTACCAATGATACAAGAGGCAGTAAAAAGTGGAAATGCTTCGTCACAAAATTTTGCAATGTTAAAGGATAGAGTAGAAATGTTAAATCAAAGACCACAGATATACGGTACACAGATACAGGTTATAAAAGGAGAACATAAACTTTACAAAGTTCTTGACGAAAAAAATATAAACAATCGCAGATCAGAAGTCGGTCTTGAACCAATTGAAGATTATTTAAAACGCTTTAATATAGTATATAAGACAAATGAATAAATGCCTACTGCTAACAGCCGGTCATACGCAATTGCCGGGCAGAAGGGTTGCTCATGTTGGTTCATTTGGCTACCTTTCGGGTAACACGACACCAAAGCGCTCTGAAGCGGCAACTGCGCATACCGGCGAACGTTTGTGCATAATAAATAAAAAGCAATGAACAGCATACCAAATATTCCGACAGATAGTCTATACAAGTTTCTATCCATTTCAGGATTGGTGATTATATTATTAAGCGTTAGTTCTTATATTATTTCTTTTAATAAACTTAAATCTGAAAAAATTGAATTTGAGAAAAAAGCCAAATTATTGGATACAAGGATTAATTATAGCATAAAGGACTTAAGGGAATTGATATTAATTTTAAGAAAAGACTTTCCTAATAAACTGGATGTTAACTTCATAAATAAATTTGATAGTATTTATAAAATTGATAGCATAAATAATAACGCATTTTCCATTTTGGGAATAAAGTACAAATTGGAATCAATTCCTTCATCTGATTCAAATCCTGCAATTATTGAAACCTTATTAATAGAACTTGCTGATAATATAAAAGCATTGGATTCAAATCGTATTGAACTCAATTATAACAATAAACAATTACTGTTCAAGAGAAAATTATTAAGAGGACATCTAATCCTGGGAATTTCAGGACTTTTAATTGGGATATCATTATCTTTAATAGGATTTTATAATTGGTATTTTAAACATCAGATATATCAAGACAGATTAATCAAAAAGACGTGAATTAATTTACTATGCACAATCGAGTAGACTGCCCCATCAGAAAAACTGATGGGGAGAGCCTCTCACATTTATGCACCGGAGCTTATGCGCAGGTGCACCACCGTATCCCGCCAAAAAAGCGGGACAGGCTGTACGGG
>JAFGPL010000017.1 GCA_016936215.1 Bacteroidales bacterium | reverse complement strand
TATAGAACAGGCAATTGTATATTTATTTCACAGTGCCGTAGGCACGAAATATAAACATTATTAAATTTAATCGGACAATAGTGATATCAAATATAGAAATACAAGCCTTTCGAAATTTTAAGTCTACAACAAATGAAAACGAAAAACTACCTGAAGCATTATTTTAAATTAAGAGCGATTACACTTTTTTTGATGTCCTCCTTCTGTATTTATTCTTCTGCACAGGGAGTGTGGATTAAAAAGGCAGATATGCCCACAAAGAGAAATCTGTTTTCGGTTTGTTCTACCAATGGCAAACTATATGCAATCGGAGGTTGTGATATCCCAACCCAATCTCTTTCAATAGTTGAGATGTATGATCCACTCACCGACAAATGGACTGAAAAGGAAAGCCTGCCTCAGGCATGTATGAATTTTGCTGCTGCAGTGGTAAACGGTAAGATATATGTTATAGGAGGTTCATTTGGCCTAAACGGAGCTGCTTTTTCGAGCACTTACGAGTACGATCCATCAATAGACAAATGGTTCAAAAAAAAGGATATGCCTACGCCGAGAATAGGTGCATCGGCCTGCGCTGTAAACGGGAAGATCTACGTTGCAGGCGGGGCGCCAGCAGGATGGAATGAGGCTTACAAGACCATGGAAGAATATGATCCGACTACCGATACATGGACCAAAAAGTCGGATATGCCAACGGCAAGATTTTGTTATTGTTTGTCTGGGGTTAATGAAAAGATCTATGCGATTGGTGGTGCTTTCAACAACACATTAGCAGGACTCTCAACAGTTGAAGAATATGATCCTGAAACTGATACATGGACAACGAAATCAAACATGCCCTCTGCCAGATTTGCTTTGGCTGGGGCAATCGTGGATGGGAAAATCTATGCAATTGGCGGAGGTTCGGGTTTTCAAGATTTATTTGCAACAGTTGAAGAATTCAATCCGGACTTAAATAGTTGGACAACAAAAACTCCCATACAAATACCAAGGTGGGGTCTTGGTGCAGATACTTTAAATGGGAAAGTGTATGTAATCGGTGGTGCAGACCAGACAAATGAGAGATGCAAAGATGTTGAAGTCTATGATCCAGCATCAGTTTTTGATTAAATTTGAAAATAGATGCAGAATTTATACATTGTCGTTTACGCAATCTTTTCGAAAGACTCAATTATTGAAGTCCCAATACCTCAAAGTCATGCACATTAAGCAAAACCACATATCAATCGCACTGTCAAATTTGCTTAAAGAGCATGTCCCCCCAACGCACGGTTTGAAAGATGGAATAAAGTACGAAAACACAACATAGTATATAAAACATTTGGCGGGAAATGCTAATTTTAAGGTCAGAACATTTAATAAAAAATTTAACGATTTAATAGGTTTTCGCTTTGAATTGCCAAACGTTTCATATACATATCCGTTATGCAACATAAAAATACCGAATGAAACATAAATTCAATATTTTATTCTTTCTTGCGTTTCAAATTACCGCTAGATTATGGTCCCAAGAATTAATTATTGATTCAGCAAACTTCTATTTCGCCGATAGAATTATTGATTCTAAATTAAAAAGCGGTTATACCAAAAAGGACCCTAATATTCCCGCAAAATACCGTGATATAACAGAAGTAAAAGATTTTTTCGGTGGCATTAAAAACACATGGATTAAAGATTTCAACCTTGACCTTCTACTTGATTATAACAATTACTATATAAATATCCCGACAAACAGTTATGTAATATTCGAATTTACAAACACACTTAAAGACTATAACAATCAACCTGACTTGATATTGGAAAGTTGTCAAAATTGCCACTGTAACGGAATTGATAAAGCTTTAATTTCAGTTAGTAATAATAATATTGTATATAAAAAGTTGACAACAATTAAGGATAAAGAAAAATTAGAAATTGATTTTAAAGATTTCAATTTAAAAGAAGTTAAGTATGTTAAAATAACAGGACTTAGCTCCAGTAAACGACCATATGGATATGGACTAATGAATATTTATGGATTTAAGAGTAACTCTATTAAAATAACAAATCCTAAAGAGAAATTGGTTGATACATTAATAACACAGAATAAGAAGATTGTTTTGCAAGATATGCTGTTTGAGTTTAACGATTCTTTAATAAGAAATGAGGAAGTGTTAATTCTTGATTCTATTTGCTCAATATTAATAAAAGAAGAGTTTGATAGTCTTGTAATTTCTGGACATACAGATTCAATCGGTAATTCTGACTATAACTACAGACTTTCTTTGGCGAGAGCGAATTCAATTGCAAAATATCTTAATAATTACGGTATAAATAGAAACAAACTAAAGGTACGCGGATATGGCGAAATGCGTTTATTAAAAAACATTGAAGGTATTGACCCAAGAAATAGACGTGTAGAAATAGAAATATTTAATAATTAACAGTGTACGTTGCATAACAGGCAATAATATAACATAGGTGCGATAGTGGTTTGCGAGCATTATTAGTTCTAATCAACACCGCCAAATCTGCGATTTGACGATATTGATTTTCCAGTGGCCAAATCGCATATTTGGCTAATAAAAAACTTGATACTTTTTTGTTTCAAAACACTTACGTTATATATTGCAATCGTTTTGTGTTTCATGCAAAGATTAAGTACATCAAGGATAATGATCGGAAAATAAACGAGGACTATATTTTTAATGAAAATTGAATTTTGCATAGATAAATTAGATAGTTTTTTACCTGAAATTGCAGGTCAATTAGGTCTTGAAATTGAAAACTGCAGTTTTCAGATTCCCACCAAACAAGGGAAAGGATTTTTTTCCCAAATACAGTTTTGTGATGATGTTCTTATCACTTATTATGAATTGTTATTAAATGAAGAGTCTACGATTATTCGAAAAAAAAGTAAAAACGATAACATTATCCCCATCATATTTTGGCTGTCGAATAGTGGAATAAAGCAAGAACTTAATTCCGAGAATAAGAAAATTGGAAAAGATACGCCCAATGGCATATTTCTGCCAGCAAACTCGACTGAAACAACATATACATTTCCCAAAGGAATTGCTGTGAAAAACATCACCATCTTTATTACAAAAGACTGGTTGAGAAAGAACATTAAAGAGCAAAACAACTATTTGGATAATGTCATTTTATCAGCTTCAAAATTCTTTCTTTTCGAAGAGATTAGCTTTAAGATGTCCGAGGTTTTAACTCAAATGGAGGATGCGTTAAAAAACAACATGAATTATCCCCTGGCTAAAATTATGCTATATGCCAGTACACTGCAACTGATATATTTATTTTTTGAAAAAATACTAACCCGACCTCTTGACAAACAACTTGTAAAAATTACACCTCAGGATATTCAATGTTTGTTTAAGGTAAAAGCCATTCTTATTAGCGAGTATATTTCAATCCCTTCAACCATCTTTCTTGCCAAGGATGTTGGAATGAATAAAAGTAAGCTACAACGACTTTTCAAGCAAGTGTTTGGAAAAAGTATTTACCAATTTGCAGTGTCTGTTAAAATGAATGAAGCCCAAAAAATGCTAATCTCTAAGAAATACAACGTTTCTGAAGTCGGTTATATGGTCGGCTATTCTAACCTGAGCCACTTTACAGAAAAATTTAAAGAATACTTCGGCATTACCCCAAAGTCATTTTTATCATCACTATAAAAAAATGCAATTCGGGTATTTTTTGACACGAAAGGGTTATTTTGCATAGATCCCAACCAATACTTTTGCATTAGTTATTAATTAAAGCAAAGAAAAATATGATTAAAAAAGTATTATTTCGGATTATTATGAAAAGCACAGCAGGAAAAAATATGCTTTCAACCCCCAAAGTCTCTCAATTAGAGGCAATGAAGTTTATTGGTTATAAAATTACAACCACTTTAAAAAACAATCAACAGAAGGAAGATATTCCTCCCTTTTATCATAAAATTTATGATAACAGCAAGTTGGATATTTTGAAATCCGGCGGAGAATTTAAAATGTATTGTATTTTTGATTTGCACGAAAATCAAGAAGACCTCGATTATTATGTTGCAGTAGAAAACAAAACCACCATAAACGACAAGACCTTTGCACAGATACAATTACCAGCAGGAAAATACATACAGGTTGAGCTTCTGAAGAAGAACAACAAAACCGTTAGCATGATTATGATGTACATTAAAAACATGTGGATGAAAACGAACGGTTATAAAGAAAGAAATGCGCCAGCTTTTATTTTGTACGATGAACGGTTTCATACCAATTATCAAAAATTTGGATGCAAGGGCAACGATTATTTGGGAAACCCTTTGGCTGTGTTATATCTTCCTATTGATGATTAAGATACGGGGGAATGTTAATAAAAGAATGAAAACACAACACATGGTATAGTGCATGCGGGTTTCAGCAGTATGCGAAGGTTACGGCTCGTAAAAAAGTCGGTGCAAGCTGACAGGAAATTGCTTTGTAATCCAGCACGACACCATACCGCACATCAAGCCTTATCTTACATTCGCACCTGGACAATGCAATACCCATTCCGCTTGATCATAGATGCCGGCATCAAGAGCTGTTTCGATAGCTTCGATCATCGGTTCATCCTTGAGATTCTAAAAAGGAGCATAAATGACAGGAGTATCAGCAGGTTGGTTTGCCAATGGAAGAAAACCGGTGTCATTGACGGGAAACAAATGTTCAGGCGGGAAGTCGAAGGGTGTTTATTACCAATTATTTACTATTTAACTTGCGGATTTAAGGTAATAAAACGTAGGTGGATAAAACGGAGAAAGCAAAAAGGGTTTTCAGGCAATTTTTTAATATTGCAGCGATAACCGCCATGAGTGGGTACAGGAGCAATATGAATGACAATAAATGGTTATGATGCCTGATTTGCAATACCGGGGAACTTCCGGTTTCTGAAAGTGGATTACTGCAAGGCCGGAAATTGTTGGTTTAAATGGATTAACTCCCGAAGCAGATATAATAGTTAAATATGGGAAGGGTTCGTAAATTTGTTAAAAGTTTTACATTGCCCCGTCCATATAATAACAATAAAAAGGATTAAATTAGTATTGAAACAGTTAGCGAATCATTAACCTGAGGAGCCGGATAACGGGAACCGAAGCTCATTATCGAAGGGTTTAAAACCTTTTGTCCCTTTCTGTGAGGGGATAAGCAGAGTAATCTGTTTTTCTATCACAATTAACAAACATTAAAAAAGAGAAAATCGTACAAACTAAAAAGTATAGAAAAATGAAAAAAAAATCACTTCTTACATTGATTTTTGCAATAGCAACTTCAATAACAATAAATGCACAAACCATCGCATTACATTCAACCTCAGGAGTACAAATATTTAAAGGCAACACGGCTCTTGCAACAGCCTATACCGCTGCCCAAAACGGAGATACGCTTTATCTTTCGGGAAACGCTTTCACCCCGCCTGCAGCATTTGACAAGCAACTGATGATATATGGTGCAGGACATTATGTTGATTCAACTATAGCTACAGGTAAATCATTTATAAATGGCAATGTAACCTTATCAGAAAATGCTGATTTGTTTTACATAGAGGGAGTTGAAATTAGTGGTCAGTTTATTTTTACAAACAACCACTCTATAAACAATGTTGTTGTTAAACGTTGTAAAATTAACGACCTTTTTAATGTACAAGGAAACTTATCGAACCCCAGTACAAATTTATCTTTAATCGGGAATGTTTTTGTTGGTCCGGTTTACCTTAGTAATACACAAAATGTAATTTTATCTAATTGTATTGTTCAAGGAAATGTTGCATATGCTGGTGGTTGCCTTATAACAAATAATATAATATTATTTTCACCAGCTTATGCCTTACATGATGTATCCAACAGTCAGGTTAATAATAATATTTTTATAGGTGGTGGCCTTTCTCAAGGAACGGGTAATATATACAATAACAACTTATTAGTTGATGCAACACCTGCTTACGGAACTCTTCCAACTGTTGCCGGTGACTATGTAGGAATCCCCCAAAGTTCAATTTTCATAAACCAAACCGGATATGCATTTAATTATTCTCACGATTACCATTTACAATCACCAGCAACTTATCTTGGAACAGACGTTACCCAAGTAGGTATTTATGGAGGTTCATTCCCATATAAAGAAGGAGCAGTACCTCAAAACCCACATATTCAAATTAAAAACATTGCTCCAGCAACTGATGCAAATGGCGATTTGAAAATCCAGATACAAGTTGGTGCTCAAGAAGATTAATAATGAAATTCAAACTTATCTGATATGAAAAAATATTATCTTATACTTATAGCCCTTTGTATTTGTAGCATTAACTTTATTCACAGTCAACAAAAAGTGGCTTTACAGAGCAATGGTTCAACCACCATTTTTGGAGGTTCCGATCCTTTTACAGCGGCCTATAATGCTTCTGTAAATGGAGATACACTTTACTTGCCGGGAGGTACTATACCATATCCGGCAATTATCAGCAAAGGTTTGGTTATTATTGGAGCAGGTCATTACCCTGACTCTGCTATTGCAACAGGAAAAACGGTTTTGCCGGGAAATTTATCTATTTCGGAAGACGCTGATAATTTGTGGCTCGAAGGTATTGAATTTACTGGTAATATTAGTTTTACCAGTAATCATAAAGTTGACTCGGTTGTAATACGAAGATGCAAATTTAACAATATCAACTATAATGGAACAGGGGCAACTCCTTGTTTAAACAACAATATTATTGAAAATGTAATTATTGGAGAGGCGGTTTTTACTAATGCCACTTCAGGTTTGTTTTCAAATAATATTATCAATGGACAAATAGCATATGCCAATTTTATGGGAATATCAAACAATATATTGTTATTCAACCCAGGTTCTACTGGCAATGCTGCTACTGTAACCTTTAACAATGTGGATAATTGTTTTATCTCTAACAACATCATTTTCAGGAGTAACGCTGGTTGGGTTTGTTATGGAGCCGATTTAAACACATTTGCTAATAATATTTTCACGGTAGTACCTTCTACTGGTACCAATACATGGGTAAACAACTATTATTCAGTAGTTTTAACCTCCATTTTTATCAGCCAAACCGGAAATGTATTTGATTATGCACACAATTACCATTTACAATCACCATCAACCTACGAAGGAACTGACTCTGCAGAAGTAGGTATTTATGATGGTTTGTTCCCCTGCAAAGAAGGAGCAGTGCCTCAAAACCCACATATTCAAATTAAAAACATTGCTCCAGCAACTGATGCAAATGGCGATTTGCCGATTCAAATACAAGTTGGGGCTCAAAACAAATAACTATGAAAAAGATATATATACTCTTGATAATATTTTCATCTATAATGCTTGAGCTTAGGGCTCAGACAATATTAAACGAAGGATTTGAATCTGGCAGTTTCAGCCCTTTGGTATCATTTCAAACGGTAGGGTCTTTTAATTCTGCCCCGGGAATAACAGATAACACCAATTTTGGAAGCACCCGTGCTTTTAGTTTTGGTAAGTCAACCTGTGGTTCGAGTTGTTTCGATAATTATAAAACTACATTAATCATTACTTTTCCATCTCCAGCTTTTGTTGATTCAATTATGTGGAAAGAGATGGAAATTGATGGCAACTGGGGTTCACAGGGGCAGGTTTTTCTTGATGATGTCGTTTTTGGTGGTGCAACGTTAGGTGCTATGCCTGTGAATAGCGGAGTGCCTGATGCCACCCCGCAGCTTAAAAGTTTCAGTGTAAATCAAACCGTGACAACCATTAAATTTGTGGTAAATGATATTACTAATGCAAGCGGAATAATTCTTGATGATTTACAGATTAAGTACACTTTAATACCCAGGATTACAGGTTATGAATACTGGTTTAATAATGATTTTTCAAACAAAACAACCATACCTGTAACCTCAACCCAGCAATTAATAATTAATCAAAACATTTCTACAACCGGATTATCAAGTGGTTTAAATGTTTTAAATTTAAGGTCTTTCGATAATTATGGAAAATACAGCAGTGTTTTAAGCTCGTTTTTTTACAAAACAGCTACTTCTCAAATCAATCCAAATCCCCAGATTTTAGCTTATGAATATTGGATTGACGATGATTATTCTAATGCTGTTGTTGTAAATACTCCTGTTCAGCAACAAATAAATATCATTGAACTTATTCCGATGAATTCATTGAGTAATGGAATTCATAAATTCAATATTCGATTTAAGGATAATGAGGATTTATGGAGTAGTGTAGTAAGTAATTTCTTTTACAAAACGCCACAGCAAGTCGTTACACAAAACATGATAACCGAATACCGCTATTGGTTTGACAACGATTTTGCCAATGCAGTCAATTTATCCTTAACACCGAATCAACAAATTAATTTGACTGAAAGCCTTGATTTAACCCAAATACCAAAAGGAACCTACGAAATTCATTTCCAGTTTAAAGATACATTAGGCATGTGGAGCGTTGTTTTAGTTGATACTATTCAAAAAGCATCTTTACCTATTGCGGATTTCAGCTATATAGCCAGTCAAACCTGCGATTCAACAACTGTTAATTTCGCAGATAACAGTATTGATGGCGATACCTACTTATGGGATTTTGGTGATGGAACCAACAGTACATTGACTAATCCAGGTCACGTTTATTACACACCCAATACCTATCAGGTTAGCTTAACTGTTACCGATACCTTGCTTGGAATAGATAGCACACTGGTTATCCCGATTGTTATAAATTCACTGCATACTGCAGACAGTATTGTTGAAACAGTTTGCGATAGTTATACAGCACCCGACGGACAGGTGCATACAACATCGGGTATAAAAACTGCAATAATACCAAATGTATTAGGCTGTGATAGTATTGTTACAATAAACTTAACTGTTTTAGCCAGCACATCAAGTTCAATAACTGAAACGACCTGTGGTAGTTACACAGCCCCCGACGGACAGGTGCATACTACATCGGGTATAAAAACTGCAATAATACCAAATGCAGTAGGTTGCGACAGTACGATTGCAATAAACTTAACTGTCTTAACCAGCACATCAAGTTCAATAACCGAAACGGTATGTGGCAGTTACACAGCCCCCGACGGACAGGTGTATACAACATCGGGTATAAAAACTGCAATAATACCAAATGCAGTAGGCTGCGACAGTACGATTGCAATAAACTTAACCATTAACACTGTTGACACTTCAGTAACACAAAATGGAATTACTTTATCTGCTAACACAACTGGAGCAACATACCAATGGCTTGACTGTAATAATTCTCTGTCAATTATTCCCGGAGAAACAAATCAAACATTTACACCAACTCAAAATGGAAGCTATGCTGTGGAAGTAACGCAAAATAATTGTGTTGACACTTCTGCGTGTTACGTTGTAACTATGGTTGGAATTTTGGAGAACACTTTTGAAAATGAAATAATAGTATTTCCTAATCCGACAAATGGTTTCGTTAAAATAAATTTAAACAAAACCTTTAGTGAATTAACTGTAATAATCACCGATGAAAGCGGAAAATTAACAGGTCAATCAACGTATAAAAACACTGCTATGTTTGAAATGAATTTAGATGTACCATCAGGTATTTATTTATTGACAATTAATGCAGGAGATAAAAAAGCAACGATAAGATTGATTAAGAATTAACGTCTGCTGATTATGGTTTTAAAGTATCTGAAAATGGATTTCAAAAAGAAAGCTATAAAGCTGTTGACAAAACTAACATATCATTACCGGCTATAGACGATATAGAACAAAAATGCGGAGATAGATGAATTGTTTGTATGACAAATAATTATTTATACATATCTGAAAATTGAAGATGAGTATGCCGTGACAATTAAGAAAATAATCAGAGAATAATAGGAATGCCATGTTTATTGAGAGGTTGTAAACGATGCATACATTATTTAAAATTGACAAAGACTCTAACATAAAAAAGGTTAAAGAAGCTGAATGATATGAAAGATTCGTAAAAAGTTTAAATATGGCTCTATGTCTAAGGCAGTTTGGGGAAATGCCATACCATTAAAAGCAAGTTATAAACAAGAACCGGTAATTCATAGTTCACTCATTACTATTTACTTCTTACTTCTCCGCATACCCCAGCTCCTCCTGCATGGCTTCAAAGGCATATGCCAGGTAAGCAAAAGACGAGTTCCAGTTAATGCAGTTCTCGTTAGAGGCAAACGAGGCGGTAACATCAAGGTA
Source organism: Bacteroidales bacterium (assembly GCA_016936215.1). Lineage (GTDB taxonomy): Bacteria > Bacteroidota > Bacteroidia > Bacteroidales > UBA10428 > JAFGPL01. Next base: position 1,971 of record JAFGPL010000017.1, on the reverse strand, counting down.
GCATTCATCGGGGCTCTCAGTCGGGTATTCAAGCCGGTCTTCTTTTCTGAAATTGGGGCCGCCGGCAACAAACCCGGGTACCGGCTCTCTTAGACCATCCCCTGCAGTGGGGCGGTGGTGTATGTTCATCGGGTATTTGTCTCCATACCCGGTAATAAAAGAATACCCCGTAGCGTTGCGACCAAGGATATAATCGAGGTTTGCCAGGGCTATGTCCATGTATTTTTTATTTCTGGTGATGCGGTAGGCATATAAAAGCACGATACCCTGCGAAGTTGCTTTATCGTTGCTCCCCCAGGTGAAATCCTCCTTGCTTTTTCCCATCGCCGTGTTGTAATAGTGCTGGTCAACACCTTCAATCAACCTGTCAGCAAATTTTACGATAAGTTCTTTTATCTTATGAATATCTTCACCAGCGATTTTAGAGATATTCTCCTGATGCCTTACCAGCGAAAAATATCCCATCAGTTTAACATGCCCCCAGAAAGGAATGCTGAGGCTGTCATCCGGTACAATATTTATTCTTTTAAAATACTCTTTTTCCCCAGTTGAGATGGTTAATTCTGATGCCGCCCATATCCACTCGTCGCTGAAATCCCTGTCACCGTATGACCCGGTATGGATATCGGGATCGTATTGCCGATTCATCTCTCGTTGATTGTATTCAATATCGGGGTTTTTCAAAGCCCACTCCCATGCATTTTTTGCTGCCAATAGGCATGAATCTGACAGGCCGGGAAGATCTTTTTCAAATGCTTTGAATATCCTGGAAGCCTGCGCCATGACCGCGGTAAAATCGAGCGCAGAGGTGGTGCTTTTCTGGACAACATAGCGTTGTTGGTTTGCTTCTGCTGGCATAATCATGCCATCGAAACCGGGATCGGTACATTTAAAATAAACACCCCCGTCATTGGGGTCTTGCATGGTGATCATCCATCGCAGGTTCCAGAGAATTTCATCAAGCAGGTCAGGGATGTTGTTATTGCTTTCCGGTATGTTCAGGCTGATGTTTTTAAAAAATGACGGATAATCTTCATATACCGAAAGCAGGTTTCCCATGGTAATGCCCGAATTTATTATATACTTGTTGTAATCTCCTGCATCGTACCATCCACGGGGTGTACTGATAATTGTCCCCTCGGGTCGTTTTTCTGAAGCTGCTGAAGCATGAATCATCAATTTATTATCAGGGTGACCGGCAGGACGTGCCCATATGCCGGCATATTCGTATGGCAGCGATGTGGATGCCCGCTGAAAATAGTATGATTTAAGCGACGCGGCAGCAACATTGTTGTGTACATTGGCTTTTATATCAAACTGGTAAGAATAACCAAGACCGGGAATGCAGACCACAAAAGTACCTTCTTTTTTAAAATCTGAAAAATCTGCAATGCGGGTGGGTTTTGGATTAAAGGAAGATGAAAACGGCCCTTTCAGGTTGCCCGAGTAAAGTGTATCAGAAAGATTGGGAGTGGTGATATAAAACCTGTCGGCTTCATGGTTAAAGATAACCACCTTTTTAGGAGCATTTGGGTAAAAACCAAGCTGGTTCAACCTTATATCTTCTGAAAGATGTTGCCCGTTTACAATCATCAGCGAACAGACCATTGACAGAGAAAGACCTATTATTCCTGAAGCAGTTTTCATGATGTTATTTACTTTTAGTTTTAAAAATACATGTCACAAAAATAGTCACTCTGTTAAATTTAAACCCTGATTTTTCTTTTGTTCTGCAGCATCATTTAATTCGTATTGGTGTATATTTTGTAACAATATTTTTCCAACAACGCCGTAAAGCACGCAAAGATGTTTTCCCACAACGCCGCAAAGCTCACAAAGGATTTTTTTCTTAGTGTTCTTTGTGTCTTTGTGGGAGACTCTTTTCCACAAAGTTGCAAAGCACGCAAAGATGTTTTCCCACTAAGCCACAAAGCTCACAAAGGATTCTTTTTTAGTGTTCTTTGTGTCTTT
>JAFGPL010000194.1 GCA_016936215.1 Bacteroidales bacterium | reverse complement strand
GAAATATTCATCCGTATTCATTCAATCAATTGCTACGATTAAGCTACACTAAATTTTTCCTACCTCAAAAATAAGTGTAGCTAAATCAGCCTGTCCCGATTTTCGGGAGGGTTAACCGCAATAATCAACAATTTGTTAAAAGGCATGAATAATTGCGGTTAATTTGCACAAAAATTTATGCAACGATTTAAAGCAAAGCTTTTACTGTAAAAAAATTATCTCAGGATAATTTAGATAAAAGAGGGGAAATTGTCAAACACTATTTTGCCGTTAAGGAAAAATGGAAAGCACTTCCTTTACCATCAAGGCTTTCAGCCCATATCCGACCCCCGTTTTTAATGATAAACTCATAACAGAGTATCAAACCCAATCCTGTTCCCAACTCGCCTGAAGTGCCTGGCCGTGAACTTGACTTATCTATCAGGAATAAACCCTGAAGCTGTTCCTCAGTCATACCTATGCCGGAGTCAATTACCGAAACGGTAACCTGTTTATCTTCGTGTTTGGTATTGATACTTACTTCACCTCCCGCGTTTGAAAATTTTATTGCATTCGAAAGCAGATTCCTCACAACAGTATCAATCATGTTTTTATCGGCAAGTACGTTTGTTCCTTTGGAATAATTAACCTGAACAGAAATTTTCTTCTTTGTGAAATTCTCTTCAAGAAGCCTAATGTTATTCTCCAGAAGTTCTTTAATGTCGAATTCGCCCCGGTCAACAGTTACGTGCTCCAATTGTGTCCTTGCCCAGGTGAGCAGATTATCCAGCAGGTTGTAAAAATTCTTTGATGAGTTGTTTATCGCCTCAAAGTATTGTTTTCTCTCCTCATCAGCACATTCATCGTAATCGTTGGCAAGAATATCGGTAAGGCCAAGTATGCCCTGAAAAGGTCCTTTGAGATCGTGTGCGATAATAGAGAAAAATTTATCTTTCATCGAATTGAGGTTCTGAAGCATGTTTTTTTGCTTGAGCAACTCCTCCTTCTGTGATTCAAGTTCTTCAGCCTGCTCGGTAATCTGGTCTTTCTGTTCTTCAAGCAATTTATTGGTTGTCTTTAGCTCTTTGGTTTGATTTTTTAAAAGACTGTTCATCTCGGTGATGGTTTTGGTACGTTCCTGTACCATCATTTCGAGCCTGTTTTTTTGCTTTTCAATGGCATTGACCCTGCTATTGTATATCAGTATAAAACCTACAATTACAAGCAGCACCATAAACAGTATAAACCATGTAGTGCGCCAGAAAGGGGGAAGAATGGTAACTGACAGTTCATACGGCTGATCGCTCCAAACCCCGTCGCTGTTTGCCGCTTTTATCCTGAATGTATAATTGCCCCCGTGAAGATTGGTATAGGTGACCGAAGGATTTACAGCATCGGTCTGGCTCCAGTTTTTTTCAAAGGGATAGAGCATGTATTGATATTTAATCTGCTCAGGGTTAACATTATGCAGGGCAGCAAATTCAAATGTAAAAATCCTGTGCTTGTACGACAGCTTAATCTCTTTGGTTATAATCGGTGATTTTTCAAGAATTGCTTTACCATGTATTTTATTTCCAATGCCGACACTTTGATTAAAAATCTTTATATCTGTAAGGGCAATCTGGGGCTGAAACGGATTGTCTTTCATGGAATCCGGGTGAAACATACTAAAGCCCTGGATGCCTCCAAAATACATCTCACCGGTACCGGACTTGTAGTAAGAATAATTCAGAAAATGTTTGTTTTGTAAGCCGTCTTTTTCAGTGAAAGTCCTGACATTTAAAGAACCGGCGTTTTCTACAAGGTTTGTGCACTTTGCTAAACCTGCAGTAGTGCTTATCCATAGGTTTTTGTGATCGTCTTCAAGAATACCCATTATAAGGTTGGTGGGCAAGCCATCATTTTTGGTATATAGTTTTGAGGTGGTATCGGCTGTATTTATATACAATAGCCCAATGTTCCCCCCCAGCCAGAGGTTGTCTTTGCTATCGAGGTGCATTGCGGTAATCCCTGTATTGATTATTTGCCTGAAAGCCGGTTTAAACTTGCCGGACTTTTCATCATATAAAAAAATACCTGTATTCTCCACGCCAGTCCAAATTCTTTCATAATGGTCTTTGTACAAACATAATACGCGACTGTTCTTAAGCACGTTATCTATTGTTTTTTCATCAATATTAAACCGGTCAATCCCTCTTTCAGTCCCTATCCATAAAATGTTGTTTTTATCCAGTACAAGGGCATAGACATTATTACTGATGAGTTTGTTCCCGGGTTTTACCAATTGGTCGAGCTTTATAAAACAGTTCGTGGCCGGATTGAGACAGTTAACGCCCCCGCTGTACATACCAATCCAAAAGTTATTATTCTTGTCCTGCACTATACTTTTGATATTGTTTGAACCAACAGAACATTTATCTTTCGTATTGCTCATAAAATTTGTAAATGTACCCTCTGCTTTATTAAAATAGTCTAAACCGCCATCGTTGGTACCGATATAGACATTACCCAGATGGTCTTCGCAAAATCCATACAACACATTATCGCTTAGCGTTCCGGGAACATTTTCATCTTTTGAGAAATTATAGATCGGTTTACTGATAAGATTTGTGTAATTCGCCCCGCCTGCAAATGTACCCAACCACATAACATAATGGTTATCAATGTATATATTAAATATTGAGTTATCTGTGATCCTTGTAACAGGGTGTTTTGTGTGCGCATAGTGGTATAGTGTGTCGGTTCCTGCAAATTTCACAAACAAGCCACCTCTTGTCCCAAACCATACATTACCCTTAAAATCTTTCATTATGCTCCGGGTACGATAAGAAAGGTCATTATCCGGATCGGGGAAAAAGTTTTTAATTTCAGCTTTTTTGGTATTAATCTTTAATAATCCGTTGGCATAGGTGCCAGCCCAAATGGTATGTTCATTTTCTTTGAAAAAACATTGAACAGCATTTCCGCTGCCCTTATAACCGGCCGCTATAACCGGTGATGTAATTCGTCCGGTTTTTTTTGAAAAGACTAAAACACCATCATCGTCTGTCCCGATCCATATAGTGTCACCATCCTGCATCAAAGACCTGATATTCTTTACATTAATGTCATCTGAAAGATGGTGCACAAGACTATCCTGCCGCGGATAATAAGAGAAAAGACCTTTCACCGCACCAATAAAAAGGCACCCGCTGTTATCACAAATAATAGCCCGTAAACGCCCTATCTTATCAGCTAATGAATCTTTTGAAGAGTAATGTTTAAAATTATCAGAAACATCATCATACCTGAAAAGAGAAAAAGCCCCAACCCAAAGGTTTCCCTCGGCATCGTTACAAAGCGTATTGATATGGTTGGTATTTGTGTTATTGGTTTTCAGGGGATCAAGATGGTAATTCCATAATTTTAACCCTCCATACCTGCATAAACCATCATTTGTTGCAAACCAAACAAACCCGTGTTTATCTTTTACAATACTGTTGACTTTATTGTTCGTTAAACCGTCTTCTATGGTGATTGCATTAAACTGGAGCTGATAGTTTTTATACTGCGCTAATACATTATATGTAAAAGCATGCAATAATAAGGATAATATTAATAACCTAAGAATGAAATATCTCTTGCCCGCTATTCTAAACACCAGTCTCACCACTATATATTAAGTACAACTTTGCCGATAGAGTTTATAATATTCTGCCCAGGAAGCATTTAGTAAAACTAATCCATAACTTAACAATCTGCAACCTACTATACGAAATTTTAATGGCAAAGTTGAAAACCGGTACATTTTTTTTAACATTCGGGGTAAAGACCTTAAACAAAAAGCGCAATAGTCACCCCGTCAGGCATAAAAACCGGACTTATGAATGCAGAAACCCTATGCATTGATTACTTCAGGATTAAAGTCCCATGTTATAAATAAGCAACTTTCCCCGGATAAAAATAAGGGATCAATCAATTTTTAAGAGGCATCATTTCAAAATCAACAGTTTTTATCTCATCCGGATTATTGATTATCCCGATTACAAACCCTCCTCCACCCGAACCGCAAAGTTTGAGGTAATAACTATCCGATTCCAGTCCTGATTTCCATATAGGGCGAACACTTTCAGGTATCATCTCTTCAAAAAAGTTATATTGCAACGAAGAAATCATTTTAAACCCATCGGTCAGATTCTTTTTATCCCCGTTAACAAAACCATCAATAGCCATCGAATTTGAGTGCAAAAAATCACCATCCATCATTGTACAGAAATCTTTGCCGTTGCACTTTTTTTCAAAAAGCCTGACCATATTGCCCGTAGAACCGGGCCGGCCAGAATTTAAAAGAAAGAAACGGTCTTGAAAAACACGAGATGGACTGACAGGGGTAATATGATCTTTGTTAATAATTAAAGGTCTTCCCAGGTAACAACTTAACGGATCAATTCCTGAGCTGGAGCCATGAAAATACGACTCCATCCGGGATAAAAAAGTCCTTAAATCCTGCAAGTTTACGTTTAATGCTTCCTGTATGGTGCTATAATAGCTAAATACAGCCGCTACCAAAGCCCCCGAACTTCCCACACCATATCCCACAGGTAACGTAGAACTGAAAACCAACCCGGCTTTTATATCATGTCTGAACTTTGTGTGGTCAATTTCTTTAATTATCCCTAAATATTCGAGGTACCTGTTCAGCTCATTGTTCGACCAGGAATCGCTGTTGGAAACTGTTGAAACAGGAAATTTAAACTGTCCATACCCATTCCGGTATGGCATGGTAAGCGCGGGTCCTCCCCTGAGTACCGAATACTCACCAAAAAGCATTATTTTGCCATTAAACTTCTCAAAAGCCATTGTTAACATTTATTAACGTATGGACCATTATTTTGTAAATTTTCAGCATTCAATATTTACACCAGTTTTTTGGGCCCGTCACCAGTAATATCATGCAGCACCTCACCATCTATGCAAAATTCACGCAAACCTGAATCAATAAACTTGTGAACATCCCGGCTTATATGTGCCGGATATAACATGTGCACATTAGCCCCGGCATCGAGGGTAAAACACACAGGATGGCCAGTAGTTTCACGATACTGACGGATTTTTTCAATGGCAGAAACTGTTTGGGGCTTCATCAGCAAATAATAGGGTTTGCCGGTCATCATCATGGCGTGCAACGCCATGGCTTCGCCCTCCGCAATACTTATAAACCCTGATTGATCGCCGGATGAAATTGCATGCAGAAGATTCGTGATATTATTGCGTGCCTCTGCAAACCTGTTTACGGCATATGGGTTTGAATTCATCAAACGATGTCCATCGCTGCTTGAAACCTGTTTTTTTTCTTTGGTAATGATGAGAATTGAATCACAATAATTTTTAAAAATCCCGTTTGCCTTGTCATTGATTGAAACTGCATATTCATCTGATGAACCAGGGACTTCTTCTGAATATCCCCATAACACCACTCCTCCATATACAGAGCGGCATGCACTTCCGGAACCGAGCCTTGCCATAAATGATGCTTTTCTGTAAAACCGGTCATCAAGAGATTTTCCGAGAAACGAATATTCAATCCCGGTGATTGAAAGCGCCAGGGCACCAAAAGACGAAGCAGAGGAGGCTATTCCAGTGGCTGCGGGAAAACTATTCTCACTATGAATCTTAATCCTGAGTTGATTTAAAAAAGGGAAAAATGGCTTAACCGTTTCAAGGTAACCCCCCACCCTGCTTTCATAAGGCTTATTTCTTTTCCCTTCAAAATAAAACTCAGGCGGTGCAGGATGGATGCCTGATGTTTTGGAATATTCGAGTTTAAGGCTGGTAAATGCATTTTTCAAGGTAATACTAACAGAAGGATTATAAGGAACCTGATTATCTTTCTTTCCCCAGTATTTTACAAGTGCAATGTTCGAGGGACAAATCCATTCTGTAACACCTTCCTTAGGGGAAATATCATAAATAGAGTCTTTTGCCTCCTCAAGGTAATGCCGGTATTGATTTTCATTTTTCATAAAACCAGTTCATTAAAAGGGATAACTGTTTTTAGGCCTTTATTGCTGAAATATTCCCTGATCTCTTTTTCACTGCCGGGCCATGCAGCCATCATAAAATCGCCGCCCCATGCACCGAGTGATTTCAATTTACCTTCAAAATCAGAAAATTGAAGCTTTACAGAAGGTATTTCAAGCAAACCAGACATCAGTTGCTCATGTTCTTCCATCGCATCACCAAATTCAACAAGGTTTTTAGCAGTTAACATCTGTTTTGTCAAAAAGCTGATACTCTCAACCATTCCCGGCTGGCAATTTTTTTCAGACAAGAATTTTTTAACGCCCAAGGCAGTATCTTGTTTGCGACCGAGATAAATAAAATAAATACCGGTATGAAAACGGGGATGGAAGTTCACCTTTTGAAACTTTGGCAATAGTCCGTCTTTCCAATAAAGTATTGGTGATCCAGAAACAGCACAGGCTATGTCATAACCTGATCCTTCAACGGTGTTAAAGAATAGTTCAAAGGGATCAATCCCCGCCCACCGTGAAAGGTTTACGATAAGCGTAGAACTGGCGCCAAGTCCCCAATTAATATCGAAATCAGTACCGGTATGAACCGAAAACGAAGTGTCACCTGAAAGAAATACGCTGTTAATTTTTTTTGCTGCTACAAGAAGTTTATTCAGCTTCCCGGCAATGGTAAAATTACTGGTTTCCAATATTCTAAGACTTTTCGTTTCAAAGAGGGCATTGAACCATGCTTTTCCATTATTCATTGCATTCCAGCTCAGAATAGGTGAAAAGGCGCTTTTTGATTCGGTTACTTCAAGCCACTGCTTGTACTTTACAGGCACAGCAAGTGAAAGAGCTCCGTGCAGCACACAATACTCACCTGTCAATAATAGTTTTCCGTTTGAAGAATATCTCGCGGCCATCACTTAAAATTCTTTTTTCTCAGAGACTGCAAATATTCCTCCACAGCGCTGTATGACACTGTTTTGTTTTTAAAATATCCCGTTGCCAGCTCCTTTTCTTTATCGGACGCCATAAGACTTTGAAGTATATTGGCAAGGTGAAGTTTCATATGTCCCGATTGTATCCCGCTTGTAACCAGCGACCTTATGGCACTGAAATTACTGGCCAGCCCGACAGTTGCAATAATTTGCATCAGCTCTTTGGCGTCCGGATTGTTCAAAAGTTCGAGCGAGCGTTTGGCCAACGGATGAATTTGTGTTATACCTCCCACAGTTCCAATGGTTATTGGGAGAGTTAATTTAAAGTTAAATGTATTGTCATCAATAGAAACCTCGGTAAGCCCGCGATATGTTCCGCTGCGCGATGCCCATGCATGACCCTGCGCTTCTATCGCCCTGAAATCGTTTCCGGTGGCAATGGTTACCGCGTCCATGCCATTAAAAATACCTTTATTATGTGTTACCGCCCTATAGATATCCACCCCTGCAATGTCTACCGCAAGTTTAAATCTGCGGGCAAACTGCTCAGGGGTATAATCACCCGGGTTTCCGGTTAATTCTTCCACGGGACACTCAACATAACATTCGGTTAAACATTCGGGGGCATAATTTGATAGAATTGCCATAACAATTTCTATATTTCGTTCTTTCACATTAAATCCGGGCCAGGAGATTACCAATTGCCTGAACTCATGAGCTATGGTTTCAAGGACCGAATTGATAAAATTAGCGCCCATCGAGTCAAGTGTATCAAAGGTTACATGCAACTGGTAATAATCCGGCAGTTCTTGTCTCTTATCCATTAGTTCGATATCGAGTATACCGCCGCCCCTTTTTTTCATCTTTGAAGTAACAGGCTCGGTTGCGGCCAGCAAGTAATGTTTTGTGCTTGCCACCATATCCAGTAGTTTCCTGAATTCCCCCGACCATGTAAAATGTACCTGACCGTTTTTTAATGCAGAGACCACACGTGTGGTGAAACCTCCGCGCGTGAACCAGTATTTTGCTGCCGCTGCAACTGCAGCAACCACCGAACTCTCTTCTGTTACCATCGGTACCATGTACACTTTACCATTCACAAGGAAATTCGGGGCAAATCCATAAGGAAGAAAATAGTTTGAAACAGAATTTTCTGAAAGCTGATTGTAGATGCTTTGATAAGCTTCGTCTTTATGCCTGTGAGATTCCAAATCATTACCGAATCCATTGGCATCATGCAGAAAACCAGAAGCCAGTTTAATTTTTTCATCAGAAGACAGTCTTGAAAATCCTTCTATCATCATCTTATCTGATTTTATCTCCTGTTTATTTATCTTATCCCAAGATGCCTTGCAATTACAACCCGCAATATTTCTGATGTGCCTTCGCCGATTTGCAGGATGCGCTGGTCGCGGTAAAACCTTTCAATATCATTATCCTTAAAAAGCCCGTAAGCCCCGTGAACCTGAACGGCTTCATCGGCTACCTCACGTGCTGTTTCTGAACAGTATAGCTTGGCCATTGCTGCTTCTTTTCCAAAAGGCAGATTATTATCTTTCAGCCAGCAGGCTTTATAAAGGAGGTTCCTGGCTAATTCAATCTTAAGCGCCATGTCTGAAAGTTTGAAAGAGATTGCCTGAAACTTATAAATCGGACGGCCAAACTGTTGTCTTTTTTTTGCATAGTCCATTGCCTGCTCAAATGCCCCCTGGGCAAGACCGAGTCCCATAGCAGCAATAGAAAGCCTTCCGCCGTCAAGCGTTTCGAGCATAATGGCCGAACCTTGCCCCCTTGACCCAAGAAGGTTTTCTTCGGGCACACTGCAATTCCTGAATTCGAGCTTTCCTGTATCGGCTGACCGCCACATCATCTTATTGCCAATTCTTTCAGCATAATAGCCACTTGTATTGCGGTCAACAAGGATCACCGACAATTCTTTTCTATCACCTTCCTGATTTGTAACTACCTGGATTGTAGCCCCTGCTGATAATTCTGAAGCTGAATTGGTGATGAAAATTTTTGAACCGTTAATAACCCATTTCCCGTTATCAAGATTGGCCGTTGTTTCTGTTCCCCTGGAGTCGGAACCAGCATTAGGTTCTGTCAATCCAAATGCCCATAGCTTCTCCCCTGTCATCAACCCGGGCAGAAATTTAAGTTTTTGTTCTTCGGTGCCGAAACGATAGATGGGCCAAATACCAAGGGAATTATGCGAGGCAACTGTTGCTGCTTGGGAGCCATCAATCCTGGCAAGCTCTTCAACAGCAATGATATATGATAAAGTATCGAGATTTTTGCCTCCGTATTTTTCAGGGATTGTAATGCCAAAAAGGTCCAATTCCCCCATTTTCATAGTGAGTTCGGCAGAAAACCTGCCCTTTTCATCAAGTTCGCGGGCCAAAGGTTTGACCTCTTTCTCGGCAAAATCGCGAACTCTTTTCCTGAACATTTCGTGTTGATCTGTAATATATGGGTGCATTTGGTTTTGTTTTATCATAAAAGAACAGCGGGATTCAATTTTAGTTTAATATTTTCACGAAAATGATAAACATTTTGCCTTACTGGATTTCAGCCAGTAACATATTCGTTTTTACCTGGTCTCCTTCCTTTACGTATACTTTGCCAATCTTTCCCGACAATGGTGCCATGATCCTGTTTTCGGTTTTCATGGAATCTATGATCAACAAGGTATCGTTTTTGGTGATTTCACAATTCTCGCTCACTAAAACTTTAAGAATTTTGCCATGCATGGGTGAAACAATTGTTTTTTCGTGTTCAACATTATATAACTCAGTTGCAGCTTCAACCTGTTTACTAAGTATGTCTTTTCGTTTAACAACCACCGTTTGCTGCATGCCTGTCAGCCAGATTTCACCGTCTGTTGTTACTGAATATTCAAATTGATATTTCGTTCCATCCATCTCAAAAAATACCAGATTTTCTTTCAGGATTGTACTGCTAATTTCACTTTCCTGACCGTTTATATAAAAAAGGAATGATGTTTTACCATGTTGTTTGATTTCAACCTCATGCCGGGTTTTATTGATTTCGACTGTCAATATCATCAAATGTCTCCACAATCCTATTTTTTGCCATATGTTGACATTCTCAACTATTTGACTGTTATCCTTATTGTATTTAATGATGATTGCCGCTGCAATGAGAAACATTATGTCGTTTGCAGATGTATCCTGTCGGGTGCTTGTATTCAACCGCACCAGGTTTTCTTCAATGTAAGTGGTTGAAATTTTATTAATTAAAAAGTTATTATCAGAGGTAAGGGTCTGCAGGAATGTAAGGTTGCTGACCATTCCATGTATAACAGTACCTGAAAGTCCGTTTTGCAGCTTTGAAATGGCCTTGCCACGATCTTCCCCGTATGCAATGATTTTTGCTATCATGGGGTCGTATTGATATTTCAGCTCATAACCGCTCTTTATTCCAGTATCTACACGAAGGTTAGTCAATTCAGGATGCCACCAGTACAAAATTTTCCCCGGGGAAGGGCGAAAATTGTCGGAAGGATTTTCTGCATAAACCCGCGCCTCTATTGCATGACCCTTGATTAATAATTCTTCCTGTGTAAAAGACAATTTGTTGTTCGAGGCTATAAGTATCTGTTCCCTCACAATATCAGTTCCTGTAATAAATTCAGTAACAGGGTGTTCAACCTGTATCCTGGTATTCATTTCGAGAAAGTAAAAGTCCCCGGTGTTTCCGAGAAGGAACTCAATGGTACCAGCACCATTGTATGACACAGCCCTTGCAATCTGCACTGCAGCGCCAGTAATTTTTTTTCTCAGTTCAGGGGTGAGTGAAGGTGATGGCGCTTCTTCCATTACCTTTTGATAACGTCTTTGTAATGAACACTCCCTGTCGAAAAGATGGATGATGTTGCCAAAATTATCGCCCAGTAACTGTACCTCAATATGTCTGGCATGTTCAACCAGTTTTTCAATATAAACCTCACCATTGCCAAAGGCTGTTAAAGCTTCACGTGATGCGCTTTCTAAAGCATCTTTTAGCTCCTTTTGGCTTCCGGCAATCTTCATACCTTTACCCCCACCCCCGGCCACCGCTTTAACCAACAAAGGAAAAGGAGGGAGGCTTTCAGGTAATTTTTTAAAATTATCAACAACAGGTAGAGCTTCCAGTACAGGGATACCCAGAGACTTCACAAAATGGTTTGCCTCCCTTTTGTTGCCCATTAGCTTAATCACCCCGGGGGACGGACCGATAAATACCACATTGTTATCAATACAGGCACGTGCAAATTCAGCATTTTCGCTTAAAAAACCATAACCCGGGTGTATTGCATCACATTTTGCTGCTTTGGTGACATCAATAATCTTCTGAATATTCAGATAAGTGTCAGTAAGATTCCCTGAACCCAGGCAGTATGCCTCATCTGCCACCCCGATATGCGGTGAATCGTGATCGTCTTCGGCATAAACCGTGACGGTAGAAATACCCATTTCTTTGGCAGTGCGCGCAATTCTAACGGCTATTTCGCCCCTGTTTGCTATCAGTATTTTTTTAATCATGCATTTAAACCCTGTTAATGACCCATACGGGATCTTTTTTCTGCAAAAAGGCCTGCATGCCTTCCCTTGCTTCAGAACCTGCCCTTATTTTTGCCAACAAACCTGCAGTTTCATTAATAATACTATTGCTGGAATTAATGAATGAATAACGGTTCACAAGCTTTTTAATTTCGCGCTGTGCCAGTGGTGCTGCCTTTGAAAGATTTAATATCAGCAGGTTAACCTCATCGTCAAGATTTTCCTTTTCATCAAAACTTTTATTGATAAGTCCTATTTCTAAAGCTTCGTCGCCCCGAATTTTTCTTCCGGTCAAAATAAGTTCCTTCAAAGCAGGAATCCCTGTCTTCTGAAACACATAAGGCATGATGAGAGAAGGTACCAACCCGAGATTAACTTCACTGAAAGAAAAGACTGATCTTGTTTCTGCATAGGCAAAATCGCAAGCTGCAACCAGGCCCACACCTCCTCCATAAGCATCGCCAATTACTTTGGCAATAGTTATTTTTTCACTATTAAATAGATTATTGATGCACGTGGCCAGTAACAAGCTGTCTTCGAAGTTTTTGTCATAAGGTGCTTCGGCTGCACTTTTCATCCAGTTTAAGTCGGCACCCGAACAAAAAGTCCCCCCGATGCCTTCCATTACCATAAATCTTACTGAAGCCTGCTTGTCAAGGGTATCAAGGGCTTCAATTATTTCGGATGTCATATCACGGTTAAGGGCATTTCTGACCTCAGGCCTGTTTAACCTTAAAAAAGCTGTGTTGTCGTGTACAGAAACTTCAATATATTTATAAAGCATAATTCATTTTTTACATCCGGTAAATACCTGTTTTGGGTTCATCAAATTTCCTGTTAAGGCTCATGCTAAGGCCCATTGCAATAATGGTGCGCGTATCGGCAGGGTCTATGATGCCATCATCCCATAATCTTGATGTGCTGTAATAGGCCGATCCTTCTTTTTGATATTTTTCAAGTATCTCCTGCTTAATCCTGTTATCGTGTCCGGCTTTTAAATCCGGCACATTGTCACGTGAATTAACGTTACCAACATTATCAAGAACGTTAGCAGCCTGCTCACCACCCATCACAGATATTGATGAAGCAGGATACATGAAAAGCAACCGTGAACCAAATGCCCTGCCTGACATGGCATAATTTCCCGCACCATAAGACCCGCCAAAAATTATCGTGAATTTTGGTACATTTGCATTGGCAACAGCCTGTACCATTTTAGCCCCGTCTTTGGCAATTCCTGCATTTTCAAATTCTTTGCCGACCATAAAACCGGTAATGTTTTGCAGAAACAAAATGGGGATATTACGGCGATTGCATAATTCGATAAAATGAGTGCCTTTAAGTGCTGATTCAGAAAACAATATTCCATTATTGGCGATAATTCCCAAAGGAAAACCCATAATCCTTGCAAACCCTGTTACCAGCGTGGTTGCATAGCCGGCTTTAAACTCATCGAATTCGCTTCCATCAGCAATGCGCATGATTATTTCCCTGGGATCAACTGTGCTCTTCGCATTAAGGGGAAGGATACCATATAGCTCTTCGATGTTATATTCCGGTTCTCTTACCGGGAAAAAATCAAGATGTTGTTTGCGGGCAGCCGGTATAGTTTCAAAGATGTCACGACATTGCTGTAAGGCATGTTCATCGTTAAGGGCAAGATAATCAGCCACACCAGATTTAGTGGTATGCACAAATCCTCCTCCCAGCTCTTCAGAAGTTACTTCTTCACCCGTTGCAGCCTTAACAAGCGGCGGCCCGCCAAGAAAAATGGTGCCCTGGTTTTTCACGATAACAGTCTGGTCGCTCATAGCCGGAATATAAGCCCCGCCAGCAGTGCATGAGCCCATCACAATTGACACCTGGGGAATGCCCATTGCAGAAAGCTTTGCCTGGTTAAAAAAAATACGGCCAAAATCATATTTATCAGGGAATACATTTGCCTGCTCCGGTAAATAAATACCTCCCGAATCAACAAGATAAACAACAGGCAGGTTGTTTTCCATAGCAATTTCCTGTGCCCTCAGATGTTTCTTTATGGTTTCCTTCACATAAGTACCGCCTTTCACGGTTGCATCATTGCCAATAATAACTGTTTCTTTACCGTGAATCAGGCCAATACCTGTGATAATACCCGCCGAAGGAAAAGCATTCTGATATTGGTCGTTGGCAGCCAGGGGGGATAACTCCAGAAACGGGGTGTCAACATCAAGCAGTTTATTAATTCTTTGACGAACAAGAAGTTTATTTCGGGAAAGATGCTTTTTAACGGCTGTTTCAGTACCTCCTTTCATAATTTCACGGTATATCTGCCTGTATTCTTTAACAAGGCCCCGGTATCTTTCCGACGAAGCTTTGAATTCCTCAGACTGAATATTTATTGTTGTAGATAACCTTTTCAATTTTTTACCTTAAAAACAAGTTATTAACAGATTCACCGGACAATTGTTTGTGCGATGCAGCAGAATTTAATTACCCTTAGAGAATGACAATATTATTGTATTAACAAACGTTAACCAGTCGAGACGTTGTAATGTAAAATAAAAAAAGCTATATTTATGTCTTTAAATCCTGAAACAATTATATTACGATTGACGTTACATAACAAAAACTTCATAACACATGAACCAGCGAACATATAACAAACGCATGCAGAAAAAATACCATGTTCCTGTGATCGGTCATTTTGCAGATAAAAGCATCAGGTTTAATACCATTCTTGAAGCGGAAAGGTATACCGGTATTAATTACGCATTAATTTTTGAAGCATGCATCGGGAAAATTTATAAGGCCAGGAATGTTTTCTGGGAATTTGAAAAAGGCACCCATTACATCAAATATAAATCTTATTATTTACGGGCTATGGAAAAGAACCTGGCCGAACGTACAAAACATCATTAACAAACCGGTATAACAATTAAACAGGATAAGCATAAATTCTTTCTGGTTAAAAAAGAAACCCGTTTTTTAGATGAAAACGGGTTTCTTTTTAATTGCAATCCTATAAGTTATTATTTTTTTTGCAGCCCATAGTTGAAAAATATTTTTGTAAGGTGAAATAATTCCTTGCTAATTCTGGTACTTTAATAAAACCGGCTCACCAAGTCCAAGACTTTTAAGTGAATTCATCTGGGTTTGTGCATCTCCAACCACGAGGTAGACCATTTTTTCCGGGACAATATACTTTTGGGCAAGTTCTTTATGCCTTTCAACCGTCATTGATCTCACAGTGTTCTCTTCTTCCTTAATATAGTCTAACGACAACCCGTATTTGCTTACAGTCCTAAGCATCCCGTTGAGTGCGCCCAGTGTCTCAAACCTTCGGGCATTTGACCTTATCAGGGTGTTTTTTGTAAATTCAAGATCCTCTGGTGAGATTCCCTGTCTGTATTTTTCCATTTCGGTCTTAAATATATTAACAGTCTCCCGGGTAGCATTCGACCTTACACTTGAAGAAGCCGTAAAAGGTGCGATTTCTTTTTGCTCACCGAAACCTGACCTGGCGCCATAGGTAAAACCTTTCTCTTCACGCAAAATCATATTCAACACGCTACTGAATGAACCACCAAGCATATAATTCATGACATAAGCAGGATAAAAGTCGGGGTGAGACCTTGATAGCGCGAGGTACCCGATATTAACAACCGACTGTTTCGATCCTGGCATATCTACAAAATAGATTTTTGAAGATTCTATTGGTTCAGGTACAATGTATACAGGAAATTCAACATCTTTCTTTTGCCATTTTGCCTCTAATGATTGTAATGCTTTTAACGCTTGTTTTTTTGACACATTTCCTGCAATTTGAACACTTGCGAGGGCAGGTGAAAAGTTTTTCTCATAGAAATCCTTCAGGTCCTGAATGGTAATTTTTTCTATATCAATGCGTTTGCCACGTGTATCATTGGCGAATATATGGCCATCTCCATAAAGTAACTTTTTCATCATCAAATTGGCAATAAAAGAAGGGTTGGCTTCACTCTGAATGAGACCGTTCATTGTTCTTATTTTTGCCAGGCTAAACTCAAGTGAATCCCAACGGGGTTCAAGAATCATCTCTTCAAGAATTTTCATGGTTTTTGAAAAATTTCTAGAGAGCGTATTCGCACTAAATATTATTTCTTCATTGGTAGTGTACATCCATATATCTGCACCAAGAAGTTTGATTTCATCCTGAAGTTCTTCCGGGGTTTTATTCTTAGTACCTTCCATCATTAAATCGGTTAAAAGATTGGCAACACCAAGTTTGGAGGTATCATCGAGTAAAAAGCCACCCTTGAGCATAATTTCAACCGATACAAGGGGCAACTCATTATGTTCAATGCCATAAACCTTTATTTCGTTTTGCAAATCTGCAGTCCATATCTCAGGTAAACTTATCGCCGGATCGGTACCCAAAAGAGGCTGAACGCTCCTGTCAATTGCCGAGGGGGTTTTCTGAACCTCAACCTCACTGCCCGGTTGCGGAAGGATTACTTCCAGGGCTGTTTCGACACTTTCTTCTTTAATATCAGCACTTTGTGAATTTTCTGCAATCATATCGGTCCTGCCTTTTGGAACAAAGCTCGTAACAACACAAGGTTTATCTTTTATAAACTTATTATAAACCTCAATTACATCTTCAATTGTGATTGCTTTTATGTTTTCGATATCAGTTTCAATAAATCCGGGATTATTCAAAAACGTATTGTAATAAGCAAGTTGAAGCGATTTATAAAATACACTGTTTATGCTGTTATAAAACTGCCTTTCAAGGCCTGCTTTTACCTTTTCAATGTCTTTTTGTTTGATGCCTTCTTTTTCAAATAACCTGAACGATTCATGTATTGCATCTTCGACTTCTTTCAGGGTGTGGCCTTCGTTTGCCCTAACCCTGATATTGAAAGACCCTGCCAGTTCACGAACATCATTAAATGCCGAAACCCTTGAAGTTAGCTGTTTTTCCTCAACAAGCACCTTATACATCGGTGCGGATTTACCTTCTGTAAGTATCTCTGAAAGATAAGAAAGGGCATAGGCATCTTTGCTAAACTCCTCAGCAGCAGGCCACACCATGCTTAGTTCCGGCACCGTGGCAAAATTATCTTCGTGGTATATTTTTTTTGACCCGTAAAGCGATACATTCATGGCCTCCCTTTCATCAATTTGCCCGTGGCTGGCTATTTCGGCGAAATATTTCGATACCAGTGCTTTAACCGAGTCAACTTCAAAATCACCGGCAATGACGAGGGTTGCATTATTCGGCCCGTAAAAATTATGGTAGAATTCTTTTACATCGTCTACCGTGGCATTATTCACGTCCTCCATCTCACCTATTACCTGCCAGCTATAAGGGTGACCTTCCGGAAACAGGTTTTTGTCAATTATATAATCTGTATGGCCGTATGGCCTGTTGTCAACCATCTGGCGTTTTTCGTTCTGTACCACATTCTGCTGAATGGCAAATGCAGATGGTGTAACGGTATTGATGAAATAGCCCATACGGTCTGATTCCATCCAGAGCACCATTTCGAGCGCATTTTTCGGAACAATTTCAAAATAAGTAGTGATATCGTTATTGGTAAATCCGTTGAGCGTACCCCCGGCATTCTGGATTTTCTTAAAATATTCATCCTGCGGAATGTTTTCAGACTCCTGGAAGAGCATATGCTCAAACAGGTGGGCAAATCCTGTTTTGCCCGGCACTTCGCGGCTTGAGCCCACATGGTACATAATGGCCGTTGAAACTATGGGATCGCTTTTGTCAACATGCAAAACCACTTCGAGCCCGTTGTCGAGGACATACTTCTCATATTCTATGGTTAGCTTGTTATTCTCCCCTGAAGGGGAACACGAATAAATGAGTATTGCTGTAACTGTATATGTTACGAGTTTAAAAATGAATATTTTTTTTTTCATAAGGTAATATTTAATATCATTCATAATTATTGTTGTTTTAAGAAAAGAATTGAAACATAATGACATTGTTAAAAATCTTTTTGGATAAAACATTTATTTCAATTTGGTTCATTTACTGATCCTGAAATATTTACCGGGACAAGTAAAGATAATCAATCTGGCCTATAAATCAAACACAAAGGCCAATCTGGATGTGAGCTGGCAATAAAGTGCTTTCAGGAAAAATAACCCTATTCGTTTTGTTTCGCATGTTTTAAAGACAAAAAGTTTTAAGGGATTAAACCTGCACCTTAAAATTTAATAAGAAAAAAGTTATAATAATTCAACTTTAAACAGGGTTTCTTCAGACAGTAATAAGATAATATAACAATTCCCCATTCTTATTTTTGTAATATACTACAAAAATATAGCAGGAAATACTTTGTGATATTATACATAATAACATAAATATATACAAATTCAACGAATAAATAACTTTTGGATTTTTTCTGCAATCCAGATAAAATAAAACTGAAAAAGCCCAAAAATAAGGCATACAGGAATTTTAACAAGAGAATCATCGGATATGCAGATTAAAAACTAAGTTTAATAAATTACAATCTATCTAAATATGAATTCAATACGTTTTGCATTTGCAGTTAACCACGAGGGTGTTCTTCAACAAAAACACTTTGGCGATGCTGATAAGTATCTGATTTACGAATGGGCCAATAATGACATGGTATTTTTAAATGAAATCAACAATGCTGCCAAAGACTATGATGAAGAACAGGAACACGGATCCCGTAAGAAAGGCATGGCCGTTTCAGAGTTATTAAAAAATGAAGGCGTTAAAGTATTGGTATCTAAACAATTTGGTAGAAACATTCGTATTGTGAACAACCATTTCATACCGGTAATTGTATATTTCGAAGACCCGGACGAGTCTGTGCCTGTTTTTAAGAAACATATAAAATGGATAGTGGACGAACTTAAAAATATGCCTGAAGAATATAAACTGTTTACTATAAAAGAAGGTGTAATGAAATCAATTATTAAAAAAGAAGAATAAAATGGAACGAAGAGTCTTTGGCCCGGTACCATCGCGCAGGCTTGGACAGAGCCTTGGGATAAACAATATCCCTTATAAAATATGCACATATTCATGCAGTTATTGCCAGGTTGGAAAAGCAATAAAAATGCAGGTTAACCGGCAGGAATTTTATAAACCGAAAGAACTGGCTGACGAGGTAAAATCATTATTGAAAGATATTCAAAAAAATGAACAATTACCTGATTACATTACTATTGTGCCAGATGGTGAGCCAACACTTGATATTTATTTAGGGAAACTTATTGATGAACTGAAAAATTTTAAAATACCCATTGCGGTCATTACCAATTCATCATTGATTCACTTACCAGACGTTCAAGAAGACCTGCTAAAAGCTGATTTTGTTTCGGTTAAAGTTGACGCTGTAAGTTTTGAAACATGGAAGAAAATGGATAGGCCACATAAAAAATTAAACCTTGATGATATAAAACAAGGTATCCAATCATTTGCAAACCAGTTTGGCGGCAAACTGGTAACCGAAACCATGCTGGTTTCCGGTATAAATGATTCACCTGTTGAACTGGAAAATACAGCGCGGTTTATTGAAACATTTAACCCAAATACAGCTTATATCTCAATTCCCACCCGCCCGCCTGCATTTAAAGGGGTTTTCCCTGCCGATGAAAATGCTGTAACCGCAGCATACAATATTTTCAGGCAACATATCGCAAAGGTTGAATTGTTAACCGGTTATGAAGGAAATGCTTTTTCTTCTTCCGGCAATTTCAGGGAAGATATTCTAAGCATTACAGCTGTGCACCCTATGCGCGAAGACGCCGTAATGGAATTAATGCACAAAACAAACGACGGAAAAGAACTGCTGGATAACCTTTTGGGAGAAAACCTGCTCGAAAAATCAGGTTATGGCGGACATTACTATTACCTGAGAAAATTTAAAAAATGACCTCAACATGAAAGTATTGTTTATTTATTGCAAACAATTTGGATTTACAGCAACAATTAACACTATTGAAGGACTTTCTGAAAACAAAAACGTTACGGGTTTTTATGAAAATGTTCAAACAGCCTTTATGCATGCAGAGGAAGATGATGTTGCCAAAAATACTGAAGTTGAAAAAAAAATAGTTAAAAACCTGAAATGGATTTGCGGTAAAAACCAGGTAAAAAAAGTTGTTCTGCATTCTTTCGCGCATCTTTCAGAAAGCAAAGCCGGCCACGAATTTACCATGCAATTGTTTAACAATATTGAAATACGTATGAAAAATGCCGGCTATGAAGTTTATCAGACCCCTTTTGGCTATTTTCTTGATTTACAAATTGAAGCACCAGGATTTTCACTTGCCAGGGTATTTAAGGACATATAAATAATCTTCTAACTAAAAATAGTATACAACTATGGAAAAATTTCTTATTGCATCATCAGGTGATACTTTAGGTTCAAAAGTATCCGGGAGATTTGGACATGCAAAATATTTCCTGGTACTTGACCCGCAAACTATGAAGTTTGAAGTGTTTTCAGGAATACAGGCTGATGAGCCTGCGCAAAGCATCAGAAAGCTAATAGGCAATGACATTAAAAAAGTCATTGTTGGCAATATTGGCCCGTCTTCTTTCTCTGAGCTACTATCCTTAGGATGTACAGTATATCTCTGTCGTAATTTGACAGTTAATGAAGCTGTACAACAGGTAATAAATGGAAATATTCAACCACTAAAAGAATCAACATTGCCCGACAGTATTCATTCAGCGCGCAAAGCAGAAAACCGAAACATGGGTATAGGTAGAGGCCTTGGGCAAGGCAGGGGAATGGGCTTAGGCAGTGGAAAAGGGATGGGGAGGGGCCGCGGTGGTGGGCGTGGCAGGAGATAATGAATAGAAATATATCTTTTAATGAGGAACCAATATGCTTAATTTAAAGAACCCTTTCATCTTTGCCCCCATAAAAACAGGTTATAGCGATGGGAGTGGAATAGTTACCGAAAAACACCTGGCATTTTATAACCGAAGGGCAAAATATTTAGGGGCAATTACCCCCGAACCATTTTATCTTGACAAAGGGTTAAGGGAATTACCTACCCAACTGGGTATTGATAATGATGATAAGATTAAAGGACTGAAAAAACTAACAGACTTAATCCACCAGTATAATACAAAAGTAATTGCACACCTTAACCACCCGGGAAGGATGGCCAACCCGAAAATCCCCGGTAATTACTATGTATCGTCTACCCATATGCCCTGTGAAAATGGTGGGGCCATGCCTCGAAAAATGAACGCCGCTGACATAAGAAAAGCCATTGACTTATTTGTAAATGCGGCCATCAGGGCAGAAAAATCAGGGTTTGATTTGATTGAGTTGCAGTTTGGCCATGGTTACCTTCCCGCGCAGTTTATTTCACCTTTTGTAAATAACCGTGACGACGAATACGGAGGGGCTTTCGAAAACAGGGTCAAATTCCCCCTTGATATTTTAAAGGCAGTGAAAGAGGTAACAAATTTACCGATTATAGTAAGAATTAGCGGAGATGAAATGATACCCGGGGGCATAAAATTGCCGGAAATGATAAAGTTCTCCAAAATTCTTGAAGATAAAGGGGTTAACGCCATACATGTTTCTGCCGGAAGCGTATGTTCCACTCCTCCCTGGTATTTTCAGCACATGTTTATCGAAAAAGGCAAAACATGGGAACTGGCTAAAGCTATAAAAACCGGGACTAATATCCCTGTGATTTTTGTTGGAAGAATTAACAGAATTGATGATATTGAAAAAATAAAAAATGACTATTCCGCAGAGTATATTGCTGTTGGACGGGCTTTGGTGGCTGACCCTGATTTTATAGGAAAATACCTGACTGAGGTAAAAGGACAAATAAGGCCATGCCTGGCCTGCGAGCAGGGATGTTTGGGTGGGGTAAGGGCCGGGCAGGGTTTGAAATGCCTCGTTAATCCTGAAGTAGGAGAAGATGGGACACCCTTAAAACCAACCAGGCAGGTTAAAAAAATTGCAGTTATCGGAGGTGGTTTGGCCGGGATGCAAGCAAGTATTGCCCTTGCAGAAAGAGGCCATAAAGTTGACATTTATGAAAAAGATAAGCTTGGGGGACAGTTTAACCTGGCATATCTCGCCCCTCATAAAAAATCAATGGAAAGCCTGGTGCCTTATTTTGTAAATGAATTAAATTCCAAAAAAATAAATATTATTTATAAAGAAGCCAAAAGCAACGACATTATTTCAAAATATGATACAGTTATATTGGCAACAGGCTCAAAACCATCTGCTTTAAAGATAGAAGGATTGGATAAGTTTTTCTGGGCAGAAATTATGATGGAAGAAAATCTGCCAACCGGTAAAAAAGTTTTAATCATTGGTGGCGGACTAGTAGGAGTAGATATTGCCACTGCATTAATCCCCCGGGGCAATCAAATTATCATTACAGAATTATTGGACGGTTTTGCCAGGGATATGGAAATGATTGCCAGGGAATTATCTCTTAAAAATATGAATGAGCAAAATGTAGTTTTTAGCGATCATACCATTATAAAAAAAATCGCCGGTAAAACCATTTATGCAGAAAGAAATAACGAAAAAATCCAATTTAACGATGTAGATATTATAGTGATTTCTATCGGAACGAAAAGTTATATCCCCCTTAGGGACGAATTGAACAACAAATTGCCGGTTTATACCATTGGTGATGCTCAAAAACCAGGAAATGCCCAGAATGCGATTTATGACGGTTATAAAATAGCAAAAGAATTATAATGTAATTAAATACTTTTAGTTATGAACAACAAATTATATCCCGATTCTCACGTTGAACTTAAAGAGTTTACTGCAAATAATTATGATAAAGTGATGAATATAGGTACGTTGGGATTATATGGCAGCTTTATTACGAATGCAGTAGCAAATATGCATATACAACCTGATGACCATATACTTGATTTAGGATGCGGTTCGGGCAGGAATGCGGCAATAATGTACCGCTATTTAAATGAAAATGGCTTTATTACCGGACTGGATATTTCTCAGCATATGGAAAAACATTTTCATAATAAATTTAAAAATAATAACCAGGTAAGCTTTATAAACCAGCGCATAGATGTACCATTTGATTTGAAAAAATTGTTTGACAAGATTTTTATAAGTTTTGTTATTCATGGTTTCCCGCATGAGATCAGAAAAACTATAATCCAAAATGCAATCAATCATTTAAAACCCGGCGGTATTTTTCATATACTTGATTTTGCCGAGTTCGATATGGATAAAATGCCACGGTTGCACCGGTTTGTCTTTAAAAAAATTGAGTGTAAATATGCCTTCGATTATATTAAAAGAGATTGGAAAGAAATATTGAGTACTTATGGTTTTAACAATTTTTCCGAACGTTTTTATTTAAAAAAATATATCCGTCTTTTAAACGCCCAAAAAAATGGATGATGATATAAAAAAACCTGTGTTAATTGCTATTCCTACTAATGATGGAATAACTATTTTCCCGGAAATGCTGGGCATGGCCAAATTTTTTTTTATTTATAGAATAAATAATGACCGTGAATTTATATTGACAGAAAAAAGGGGCAACCCATTTGAAAAAACCAAGCAGCATTTGAAAACACTCGATGTCTATTCAGTAATTGATGATTGTAAAATTATTATTGCTGCACTTATCGGGAAAAAAGGTATTCAAAGGTTTCAAAACAAAAGGGTTTTACTTTTATTTAAAAAAGGCAATATTGGAAATGTGTTAAGACACCTGACAAAAGATGAACTCTTTAACAGATGAAATAATCAGGGCATCAGAAATAATAAAACAATCATCGCGCACAGTTGCATTCACCGGGGCAGGCATATCTGCAGAAAGCGGGATACCCCCCTTTCGCGGGGAAAATGGTTTATGGAATAAGTACAATCCTGTTTTTCTTGATATTAATTATTTTAATCAATATCCTGAAAGATCATGGCCACTGATTAAAGAAATTTTTTATGATTTTTTTGGGCAGGCCAAACCCAATGTTGCCCATTATGCCCTTGCCGAAATGGAACAAAAAGGCCTTCTACATGCTGTGATTACACAAAACATTGACAACCTGCACCAGATAGCGGGCAATAAACAAGTTTACGAATTTCATGGAAATTCAAGAAACCTTGTTTGTCAAAAATGTTCAACATATTATGAAGCGGGAAAAACAGACTTTTCGATTATGCCCCCCCTATGTTCCAAATGCGGTTCTGTATTAAAACCTGATTTTGTATTTTTTGGAGAGCCTATTCCTTTGGCTGCCAATAAATATTCCTTTAGGGAAGCTGAAGATGCAGAAGTATTTATCATTATAGGGACGACCGGTGAAATTATGCCTGCATCGCTTATACCCTATGAAGCAAAAAAAAACGGAAATAAAATACTGGAAATCAATATTTCCCCTTCAAATTATACAAATAGCACTACCGATATTTTTTTACAGGGTAAGGCCACAGTAATTATGCAACAACTATTATCTGCCCTAATGACTTAACTAATTCAAAAAAAAAAGACTCGGATATCATTTAAAATTCCATCAATCGTATCCGATTCCGGCAAAACACCCCTTATTTTTTCAAGATAACGGCGCTTTTTAATACAATCAAAAGTTGGCCGGAAGTTGATATCAAATATCCATCCTATCTGCAGAAGCTTAAAATCGTTAAGGGTTTTAACATCTTTAATATTTATAATTTTTTTACTATATAAATCCTGGATGATGTTATTGGAAAATTCTGGGGTGTCGGGTAAATCAAGTTCAATTGCGCCGTTTCTCTTCTTATCTTTTCTGTAATAATAATCGGTTACCACCTTCCATATATCCAGTTTATCAGCATCCCTGACCAGCCTGGCATAGAATAAATATGGCCCGGTTAACTGGGCTGGCAATGACGGTAAGTTATGATATTTAACTGATAGCATAATGACTTTTTGTACCTCTGGGTTAAAAGGTTTAAGTATGTTTTCCTTCTCAATAATTTTTACACCCAGCTCAGCATGATTTTCTGATTTACTATCAGCAAAAGTCCGGTA
This sequence comes from Bacteroidales bacterium, assembly GCA_016936215.1. Taxonomy (GTDB): domain Bacteria; phylum Bacteroidota; class Bacteroidia; order Bacteroidales; family UBA10428; genus JAFGPL01. The sequence continues at coordinate 12,770 of JAFGPL010000194.1, read as the reverse complement.
GCGCGAAAATTGCTCAAAGCGCCCAATGTCGTGTAACAAGGCTATCATTTCCGCTAACTGTAATTCATTATGGTTTAATTTCAGCCCACTGCCAATGGCAACAATTTCATTGCATACCCTACGGGTATGTTCTTCTTTTAAAACAATGTTTTGCTGAATCTCAGGGTCATTGTTATAAAATGATTTAACATAAGTGGAGAACCATTCTTTCAGCTCAACTAAACGGCTGTTGCTAATTGATAACTTCATATTAACCATAAAGTCTAAACTACCAGTTTTTTATATCTTTTCTATTTTGGGGGCTTCAAAAATAATATAATGCAAGGCTTGCCCTGTATTTTCCATAAGTATATCCTGCAAATTTTTAACCAGCATTATAAGAGTTTGGACAACACGATAAACAAGGATAAACCCACACCGGTTAAAAAGGCAAGTTCTGAATGTTTTTTTTCTTCCCCCCTTGCTTCAGGCAAAAGATGAGAGGCTGAAATATAAATTAAAACACCAGCTACAAAACCTAACATTAATCCCAGGCTGCTTTGGTTTAGCCTGTTCACTAAAGGATAGGCAACAAACGCTCCTAAGGGGGTGGTGCAACCCGCTACCAGAAAGGCGTAAAGCATGGCTGTGGTTTTTTTCACCCCTCCTTTCAGAAAGAGTGTGTATGTTATAATTCCTTCGGCAAACTCATGAATAACCAATCCGGATGCAGCCAAAAAACCGGTAAGGATACTTATGCTAAAAGTAACGGTATAAATTATACCATCTATAAATGAATGAATACCTATACCTTCTGCAGCCACTATCCCAAATGCAAGAACTTCTTTTTTGGTCAGGCGCCTTATTAATTCATTAGAAAAAAACATAAATAAAAAACCCAGCAAAGCAAAAAATCCTGCATAAAAATTTTTTTGTATAGCCTGAGGCAAGGCCAGCATCAAAGGAGTTGAAATTAAAACACCTGCGGCAAAACACATAAAATAGGTTTTGGCTTTCTCCGCCCATTTGCTATTTTTAAATATAATTAAAATGCCCAAGCCATTGACTACTGCTGCAATTATGGCAAAAACTGCTATCCATGTAAAGGTATTACTATTGTCAGACATATCTGCCTCTTACTATTTAAGCGTTTAAAAAAATATTTTTTATATTACAAATGAAAATTGAAACTTAAAATACACGGGAAAAATAAAATATGTTGTTTTTTCGCACAATTAATTATGTTTTTTCAGCCGGATAATTTTTCTCACCGGCGCGCACAGGTACCCCTAGCCAGTTTTCCGGATCAATATAAGGGCAGGCATAATGCTCACTGTATGCGCACCAGGGATTGTATGCTTTATTGAAATCAAGTATCCATTTACCTTCTTTTGTGCGATGTTCTTCATAGTCAAGGTCAATATACCTTCCGGCCCCGTAGGTTTCATTCCCACTGGTTTTATCGCGGAAAGGGACAAACAGCCTTTCTTCTTCCGAATGATTTTTATAAGCCTGAAGGGTGCAATTTTCGCCATTTATCATAAACCGGAATTCGCCCCATCTTATGAATTCCCTGAGATTGCCCTTTGTATCATTAATTTTCAAAACTTTCTGAACTTTGTGCCTGATAAGTTCCAGTTCAAACCGTAAATCAGGATTTGGAGGGTAATAGCTTAACCCTTCAAATAACAGACGTTGTTCAAAGGTTATAGGGGAATTATTATCATGTATAAAAAACATGTCCTTACGTATTCGTTCTTCTTGTATCAGAGCTGCATATCTATCAGTATCCATAATAAGTACTCGTTTAAAAATGATTTAAAAAGCAAATCCCGGCATCAGGCTTTATATTTTTTTATATCCTGAGAATCTGATTGTATCAGATGGTCCCAGGTTGATTCGCCTGGTTCCCTCTCTTTCATACGTTTTGCAAATTCAAGGTTGGTATTCAGGGAACCAAGAAATTTTTCTTTAGCGGTCCATAACCCCATACTTGGTGACGGTATAAAATAGAATTCTTCACCATTAAGGGTATTTATACCTTCTTTGAGTGTTTCGGGTTTATACATTTTTATTGTTTCGGTTAAACCGGCATAGTTAAAACCAACACCTTCTACTTCTTCGCGTGTGAGTTTACCGGGGGCATATGTAATCGTGAACCGACCTTCGGATGATCCGTGTATGAGGTGTGCCGCGGCATGACCAAGTTCTTTTAATTCCGGGTCGTTATTATAAGCGGTTAACGTAGAAGGGGTGCCCTTATACCCGTATTTGCGTATGAGGCGGTCAACCTCTTTTTGTTCGCCGAAACGTTCAACGCCGGGGGCAATGATTAACAGTTCACCATCATCGGCAATAACCTTACGGGTACGATAAATGGCTTTATTGGCTACCCATGTGCTTTTAAACTCATTGGCATCCATCATGCACACTACTTTTTTTAAAGGTTTTTCAAATACCTTTATGGTGTGTTCCCTTGCATACCGTGCCGCTGCCATATAGGTACCGTTATCCTCCCCAATGTACAATCCAGTGGTTTGCAATTCCCCGTCATTATCAGAAGTCCTTACAACCAGAACATACACATCCGGCACATGCTTCAGGTAATCTCTTTCGGCCATGATATAACACCCGCGCAGGGGGGTGACAAGTTGTCCAAGGTTATCTTCTATACCATAGGCAGCAGCCATCATGTGCGACGCACAAATAGTGGCTTTACCACCAAGCCCGATAAAATAGTTTTTGTTGTGATTGGCAAATCCCAGCACCTCGTGTGGTACAACCTGTCCTATATTCACAATCAGGTCGTAGTTACCTTCGGTTACCAACCTGTTTACATCAACCGGAATGGGCCAGTCGGCGCGCCCGTTGGTAACATATTTTACAAATTCATCGCTGATTTCACCAATGCGGGTACAGGAAGACTTCCAGTCATGGACATGAAAACAGTTTTCGGGGATATCGCCAAACATCCACCGATTTTCTTCACGGGTATGCGGAACGTGTTGCCCGAGTGTCGGAATGATATCAATATGGCAACCTGTACCCAGGATATGGTACAACATATTAGTTATTTTCCCGGTACCTGAATGGTACCTGGTAATATCCGGAGGTAACAGCAAAACTTTTTTGATGGAACGGTTAAATCGCCTTCCGGCTTCATTAACAAGCTGCTCCATCATTTCCTTTTGCATTTGTTCGGTTATTTGCACGCTTTCTTTGTAAAACCACATAATATTTAAGTTTAATTAAAATGAATATTTTACAGGTTAATAATTTTACCCACACCCCCTTCAATATATTTCTCAGGATATAAAGCCTTCAGTTCGGGAATATGCCGGGTGCAATGCGTAGGGCAGATCACTTCTATATCTTTAAATAATTCGTATATACAAAAGCCGTGTAAACCGCCAACGATGGCATATATTTTCCCAAATTGAGAAGCAGCCCCCAGGATATTTTTCATTTCGGGATGTGAACAACCCACAACAAGTACAAGCCCCTTATCAGTCATTACAGCCATTGATTGCTCAATATTCTCAAGTTCACCGGTAGAAAAAATATGCTCATAAAGTTTCGCAGGTTTATCTATATAAACCACTTTTTTAGCTTTACGGACACCCCGGAATGAAACCGGCACAAAAACATTTACCTGGCTATTGATATTAAGAAAAGCAGACAAACCGCCAATATGGTCAAAGTGGGCATGAGATATAAATACATCATCAATTGATGACGGAAGAATATTAAGTTTGCGCATGTTTCTAAGTAGAATATCACCATCCGACCCGGTATCAAAAAGGATAGTCCTGTTATTGGCTTCAACCAGGCAGGAGAAGCCCCAATCCGGTTTCAAACCTTTCTGAAAAACGGTATTATCATATAGTATTGTGATTTTCATAAAAATATAGCTTAATCAGGACTTTACATGTTGCAAAAAAATACATTTTCGTCTGTTATTTCATTTTCATAATTTCCGGTATCCTTGTTTTACGGGTTGCTTCGGCAATTTCATTTATTTCTTTAAGCATTTCGTTTGATATTGGCACCTCTGTTTCTTTTTTTGAAAACCCCACATCTTTCATCCGGTCAATTTTTAATAAAAGTTTCATGGGTTTTTCCATTCGGGTGAACATTAAATTGTCTGCAACCTCCTCCAGAATTTTAATTTCATTGGCAAGGGCACTGGTGCTAACAGCAAAAGCATAGGTAAGGCTTTTATCGTTTTGCAAAGCATCTTTTAGTTTATTTAATATATTGTCTTTGTATTTTTTAGAAAAGAGCAACAGGTTCAATGCCGAACCAAAAACCATCGTGCCAGGCTCGGTTTTATCGAGCATTTTTTCGGCCTCTTCGATTGTATCATCCCAAATTTGGGGTTTTACCATATTTGCCTTTAAAGTGTCTTTCCCCATTTTCTCAAAACCGTTTACATCAGGGTCAAATTGTATATACACCACTTTGCCCTTATAATCATCAAGGTTTATTTGATAGAGTTTATTCATAGCTGCTTTTACCAGTTCTCCGGTCGGGTATTGCAGGGGTATGCCAATTAAAGAACCCCCGGCTTTTAACCAGGCAGCGACAAAAGCAAATTCAACGAGTGGTTTACCTGTTCCCCCAGGCCCGCTTATAAGTGTTGATGAAGGGATGGGAATGCCTTCGGGGAGCATTTTATCAAGCCAGTTAATATTTGTTTTTAAATTTGTCATGTTTTTCATTTTTAAATTTGTATACTCATATATAAAACAGATTTCACTATTTTTAAATTGAAATCATTCTTGACAATAATATTAAACAGCCTGAATTATAAACCCATACCGGGTATTTTTATACCACATTCAGGGCATCGTCCATCTTTGATATAATTATGCAATACACCAAAACCCGAACGCTCTATTAACCGGAAACCACATTGAGGACATATTGTGTCTGAACCGCCAGGTAAAGCCATATTGCCAATATAAACAAATTCAAGTCCAGCCTTCAACCCTGTTTCCCTGGCTTCCAGAAGGGTTTTTACCGGTGTTGGCGGAATATCTTTCATTTTATAAGCCGGAATATACCGGCTTATGTGCCAGGGGACATCTTTTCCCAATTCAGCAGAAATAAATTTTGCTATATCGCTGATTTCACCCCGATTGTCATTAATGCCCGGGATAATCAGGCTCGTTACCTCAAGCCATATATCCATTTGTTTAATTTTTTTCAGGTTTTCAAGCACAGGTTTTAACCGTGCTCCCATTATTCGCCGGTAGCTCTCATCCCTGAATGCTTTCAGGTCTATGTTGACTGCATCAAGATACGGGCATATCATATCAAGCATTTCAGAGGACATGTATCCGTTTGACACATAAATATTTTTGATTCCTTCCTTTTTTGCCAAACGGGCAATATCATAACTATATTCAAAAAATATAGTAGGTTCGGTATAAGTATATGCAATACTGTTACAGTTGGTTTTTAAAGCATTCTGCACGATCTGCCCGGGAGTTATAATATTGCAGGTTTCAACTATTTTTTTACTGTTGCCTAATTGTGAAATATCCCAATTTTGGCAAAAGCGGCAGTGAAAATTACAACCGGGTGTGGCAACTGAATATGATTTTGACCCCGGGTAGAAATGATATAACGGCTTCTTTTCTATCGGGTCAATGTGTTGTGCAATCACCCTTCCATATACAATGGTATAAAGAATCCCGTTATTATTCTCCCTTACTTTGCATATCCCTGATTTTCCATTGTGAACCACACAACGATGGGCACAAAGGTTACAACGGACTTTTTCCTCATCAAGCTTCTGATATAGTAAGGCTTCCATTCATACTACAGCTAACATTCTGTCAAGCGCGATGGCTGCTTTCTTTCTTATTTCTTCCGGAACAAAAACTTTATATTCCATCTTTTCAAGCGCCAGTTTTACTTTTTCAAGGGTTATTTTGTTCATCCCATCACAAATACTGTTAACCGGATAAAATGTTTTTCCCGGGTTATCAGTTTTCAGGCGGTATATAAAATTATCTTCGGTACCTACAATAAATTCTTTATGCCGGCTTTTTTTAACATACATTGACATCTGAGAAGTACTGCCGGTGTAATCAGCCAAATGCCTGACATCTGCAGGACATTCAGGATGCACAATAATTTCAGCATCAGGATATTTCTCCTTTAAATATTGAATCTTATCAGGTTTGATGTTTTCGTGCACGTAGCAATAACCATCCCAAAAATAAATTTTTTTACCAGTCTGCTCAGCCACGAAAGCACCTAAATTTTTGTCGGGGACAAACAAAACATGGCTGTAAGAAAGTGAATTAACGACAGCAACGGCATTAGCAGATGTGCAGCAGATATCAGAAATAGCTTTTACTTCAGCAGAGCTGTTTATGTATGTGACAACGGCCATTTCCTGATTTTGCTTTTTTACTTTTAAAATTTGGTCAGGGGCAGCCATATCTGCCAGGCCACAACCTGCATTTAAGTCTGGTAAAAGAACTATTTTATCCGGGTTAAGCATGGCGGCTGTTTCTGCCATAAACTGCACACCACAAAAAACTATTACATCGGCTTTCGTGTTAACAGCCTTTCTGCTTAAATCGAGCGAATCACCAACATAATCTGCAATATCCTGAATTTCGCCGCGCTGGTAAACATGTGCTAAAATAATTGCATTATGCTTCTTCTTGAGTTCGAGTATAGATGCTGATATTTTTTCACGGCTTGTCATGACGGTTACTTTTAGCCCGGAATTCTATGACTCTTTACCTTCTATTATTACAAACCCCTGTTACCAAAAAGCATAGTGCCTATCCTTACTATATTGGCCCCCTCTTCAACGGCAATCTTGTAACTATTGCTCATCCCCATTGATAAAAAACGCATTTCGGTATTCGGTATCCCTGCTTTTTTAACTTCGTCAAATAAAGATTTGGCAATTTTAAAATAGGGGCGGGCTTCTTCGGGGTCACCAAAACGAGGGCCCATGGTCATCAGGCCTTGAATCTGTATATTTGGTAAATTGTTTATTTGCTTTATCAGCGAGAACACATTTTCAGGTAATACACCGGTTTTATTAGACTCTTTACCGCTGTTAATTTCGATAAGCACGGGCATTATCTTTCCAGCTGAAATGCACTGTTTGTTTACCATTTCGGCCAGTTCAACAGAATCTATAGTTTCGATCATATCAAAAAGCATAACTGCTTTTTTAACTTTGTTTTTTTGCAGGTGTCCGATCATGTGCCATTGCACCTGATTATCTATAAACCCGTGCATATTCTCAGCTTCCTGCACATAATTGTACCCGATTACTTTAATGCCCGCCCCTATGGCAGCTCTGACCTCTTCAGGTAACCGTGTTTTTGCAGCGGCAACCAATAGAACATGGGCAGGGATAGATTGCTGTATGGCAGTTACACTATTTTTTATTGTGTTTAAATCAACTTGTTCCATTTTAAATCAGTGTGCTTTATTCGCCATGAATACGCTTCTTTTTTTCGAGTAATTCTTCTTTGCTTTCTTTATGCGCAGGGTCAAGTATAATTGCCTCCATAGGGCAAACGCTGACGCATTGCGGTTCATTGAAAAAGCCAACACATTCTGTGCACAAATCAGGATTGATTACATATGGGTCGCCCTCCGAAATAGCATTATTAGGGCATTCGGGCAAACACAAACCGCATGAAGTACAATCATCAGTAATAATAAAAGCCATAATACACCTCCATTTTTTATAAACAATTAATCGGGAAACCAGATAACCAACACCAATGTCCCTGTTTTTGATTCAAAAGGCCCATGATTTTCATGCGCTTTAAAGCTTCGAAAAGTACCTTCGCGGAATACTTTTCCTTCACTTATATACTCACCTTGCAGTATTAAATGCTGTTCGGCATGTATATGTGAATGGAGTTCCATAAAAAAACCCGCAGGGTATTTCAAAAGTACCGTTTTTATACCTTTTTCATCATGTAATACTCTTTTCATAGTTCCTGCCGGATATTCGGGGGCATTGCTCCATTCTGTGTTTTTCAACAGATTGATAATTTCTTTCATGTTTTTCCCTCCTTGATTATTAATACACTAAACCATTATTGTATACTATCCAAATAAGATATTAAAAACCTGAAGTATTACATTACTTTGGCCGTTTTCAGAAAGCTTACCTTTACTATAGTCACAACAAGGTTTAAATCCCCTGTTCCTTGCGGTGACAGGATTCTCCATTAGGTTCTTCATTGGCTGGTTGTAAGGTTATTCACTTAAAATTTTAAATAATCATTTGTTCATATAACAATCAATTATTTAAACTATTTATCAGAATATTTTTCAAAGAACATTTAAACAATTAAAGATTTACTGTATGTTATATTTATAATGAATAGCACTTTATATATTGACATACAATATTTTATAAAAAATACGATTTATTAAATAACAACAATAATTTATCTTTTGTATTTTATTTATAAAGGTAACACATTAAATGAACAAATGTTCATTTAATGTGATTTTTTATTTTTCTTTTATTCCAAAACCGGTCAACATACCATAAGGTTCTTTTGCACAGGTAAGGCATAACAAATAATTGTCTTTTTCAGTAATACGGGTTGACATCGTTTTTTCACCACAAAAAGCACAAATTACATTGTCGTGTATAGGGGCGTATCCGGGTAATTCAGGGGTAACCTCCTGTATGTGGAATATTTTTTCAAAATCTGAGTGAAGAATACCAAACGAAGCTTCAATGCCGGATTTCCTGAGTTTTGCCTTCAGTTCAATGCTGTTGATACGTTCAACAACCACTTTATGGAAATAATCATAAAACCTGGGATATTTTTCTTGTAAATAATCCGCTGAGTCATTTCGCAAAACAATTCTTATACCTTTTTTCCCCCTTGCAGCAAGGGTAAAGGCATTCTTACCTATGTCTTTGAATATTAGCGCGTTATTACCAAAAGTACATCCGGTAACAAACTGTATACCATCTGAAAAGCAATTATTGGTTTCTGTAATAGCTATTATATCTTCCATGCCATCTGAAAATTCACTTATTTTTTGCATGGCATATGTGGCTGCCATTACCCCCAATGCCAAACCTGAACAAAAATGCCCGTGAAGCTTGCCTGCTTCGAGCAATAAGGAATCCAGACTGTTATTTTTAATAAAACGGGTAATCTCCCATCGCGGACTATGCTTCAGGCGGTTAACATGAATTGCTTTACCATGTTCTTCAAAAAAAGAAGTATTACATGGTTTGATATCCAAAACAGGTGTACCATCAATAGCATCAAGCCCTGACACAATAAGTTTATTGCCTTCACGCGATAACAATTTAACCGTGCTATTACCCAAGCTACTTGGCCTTCTGGGACTGCGAGATGCAAACACACCTTTTACCTGCCCATCGTAAACAGCGCCTTTTAGGTTGTACCCTTCCGATTTATGAAAATGGAAAGTAACATCTATGTATGCCGATTCTTCTATGCGGTAGAGGCCTTCTTCAAATTTTGCATCAATAATGATTTTACTTTGGCTTTCCCTCATTAAAAAAGGGTCTGCCGGCTCTTTGAATTTATTTTTTACTATTCCGATAGGTTCAACTGTTATCATACTTTTATATTTTATTCGGGTATAAAAAATACATGGCTATCCTGTTGAAATACCTTAACATTTGTTTTATACAACTTCTTAATATTTTCGGAGGTCATAATTTCGCTTCCCCCTTGTGAAAATATTGTGCCATTGTTTAGCATCATAATACGGTTGCAATATCTCACTGCAAAATTCAAGTCATGAATGGCTATAACCACGGTTATCCCGGTATCTGAAAGGTTTTTCAGTAATTGGAGCACATCCAGTGCATGTCGAAGGTCAAGGTTTGCTGTAGGTTCGTCCATCAGCAAAATACCGGCTTCCTGCGCCAGTGCCCGGGCAATAAATACCCTCTGTTGCTGCCCCCCGCTCAGTTCGTTCAAAAACGACAAGGCAATATCTTCAAGTTCAAGCATTTTTAACACCCTGATCACAACACTATGGTCTTTTTTTGTTGGCGCCCAGCCGATATATGGTTTACGCCCCATAAGCACTGCATCGAAAACTTTAACCGGGTAAAATTGTTCCGACTGCGGTACGTATGCAATATTTCGTGCAAGTTCGTTATGATTGTATGAATGTATGTCGCGCTCATTAATAAACACGCTGTATTTATGAACTGGAAGGATACCGGCCATCGTTTTTATAAGGGTACTTTTTCCTGAACCGTTTGGGCCAACAATCCCTACAAACTCACCTTTTTTTATATCTGTTGAAATATTTTTAAGCACGTTGTCAGCTTTATAGGCAAAATCAAGGTTTTTGATTTCAATCATTATATGCCCTCCCAATATTTTTAATTAAAAGATAAATAAACAAGGGGGCGCCTATAAAAGAAGTAAGTATTCCTACGGGTAAAATAACAGGTGAAAGGATAACCCGGGCCACAGTATCGGCAAAAAGCAGGAACATACCGCCAAAAAGGGCCGAAGCAGGGATCAAAAAACGTTCATCGTTACCAATAAAGCGACGGACAATGTGCGGTACAACAAGCCCTACAAAACCAATGACACCAAAAAATGAAACAGTTACAGCCGATGCCAGTGTAGCAAAAAACATACCAACCATGCGTACTTTACCTATTTTAACCCCAAGGCTTTTAGCTGTTTCATCACCTGCATGCAAGGCATTGTAATTCCACCTGTTTTTTATAAAATATAATGTTGCCGGAATAGTAACAGCAAGAAGTACCCAGAATTTATTCCATGAAGTTTTCCCCATATCCCCGAAAAGCCAGAATACAATAGACGAAACTTGTATATCGTTACCAAAATACTGCAAGGCAGAAGTGCCTGCAGTAAATAATGACCCACTAATAATCCCCGACAATATGATAACCTCCGGACGAGCTCCTTTAAGCTTTGCAATGGTTAAAATGATAAGCGTATTTACCATGCTCCAAAAAAAAGCTGAAATGCTTATAAGGTATGGGGTAGAAACGGGAAAATTTGTATTGGCATTGGATATTCCCTTTAGTACAATAATGGCAAAAGCTGCCCCAAAAGCAGCTCCGTGGGATATGCCAAGCGAAACAGGCGATGCCAGGGGATTACGCAGCAAACTTTGCATGGCAGCACCCGACACCGATAAGGCAATACCGGCCACTATAGCTGACAATATCCTGGGCAACCGAATATTTAATACGATAACCGAATCCTGATAATCTGCAAGTCCTGTGAGGGAATAAAGAATATTTTTTAAATGAATATTAATACTTCCCATTGATAAACCAATAAAGAAAAAAACAACCAACAAAACTATTACGGCTAATAAAAACAGCAGTTTACGCCTGATATAATGCTTGTATTTTCTATGAATTAAATCTGTCATTTAATATCCCTTATATTTTGAATAACCACCATAGTAATTGCTCATCTCTTTTAAGATATTTCTTCCTAAAAGATAATGATATACAGAATCGCCAATTTCTTCCAGCACAATATCAGAAAATTCCTTTGGGTAAATGGTTTTACCAATAAAATAAGAATTAACCAGCACTGTCCCGAAATTAGTTGTATACCAGTTATGTGGCTGCACCATATATACCAGGGAATCGCGAAACGATTTCATCGAATGGAATATTTCAGGGTTTTCAAGAATTTCCTGATTAATAATTTCTATTCCTGCACAATCAAGAAAAACAATATCGGGGCCCCATTTTATGAGCTGTTCAATATCGACGTTTACTGAATGGTTGTTTCCTTTGATGGATTTTGCCACATTTTTGGCATATATAAATGCAAAGGGTTCGTAAGCATTATCGGTTGAAGTAATACCGTGTGCCCCCCGGCTGGAGACCCCCCCGATATATACAACAGGTTTATCTTTTTGAGCCGCTGGATTGGTGCGGGTATGTAAATCATTAATAACATGTTCAAAGAATGCTATTAGGGAATCAGCCCGTTGTTTTTTACCTGTTATTTCCCCAATAAGCACAAGGGAATTGTACAATGCTGTTTTATTTTTTCCCAGGTCTCCATACTCAAGCGCAATAACTGGTATCCCGGTTTTTTTCTGAAGTTCACTGGCTTCATTAACCGAAATGTAGGTCGAAAAAATAACATCTGGCTTTTGAGTAACAATTAATTCGGCATCACCCCCGTGCATAGGGCCTATTATTGGCAGTAATGCTATTTCGGGATAAGCCAGGTTATAAGGTTTGTAACTTCGGGTTTCTACCTCTTCAACGCCTTTCAATAAATGTATCGCATCCATGTATGCAAGCAACCTCAACGTGCCAGCACAAATTCCAATAATCCCGTTTATGCTGTCAGGGATTTCCACAGTACGGTTAAGCATATCTGTTATTCTTCTGCCCCCTTGCACCGGTGTTTTTTGCTTGCACGAAAGCAATGCAAAAAAGATTAATATAATGGTAATAATATAGGTCTTAACCATGATAAAACAACATAAAAACGTTAAGGATAATAACCCAGGCATGCTGCCGGGATAAATATATGGAGGGCATCCTTTCCCCGGTTGTTGTTACCCGATATATCTCTGATGTAACCATAAAATATGTAAAAGCTAAGAGAAAGCCAATTTCTTTTTCTATTATTATTCCTTGTATTTCCTGTGTTAATGTAACTTTTAGAAAAACAAAAAGCTTACTAAATAGTGTCTGTCTTTAAAGTCCGCATACTTCGTTGCGCTCGTCCTCAAAAAGGTCATTTACGCATGGTAAACTCCCTTTTTTC
>JAFGPL010000016.1 GCA_016936215.1 Bacteroidales bacterium | reverse complement strand
CCAATGGAACGGGTACCGGTAGTTTCACAAGTTCTATAACCGGTCTTATAGCAAACACCACATATCATGTACGTGCTTATGCAACAAGTAGTGTTGGGACAGGTTATGGAAGTGATGTTACTTTTACTACCAGTCCTACCATTCCAACCGTGACTACAACAACACCTTCTTCTATCGATCAAACAACAGCCACTTGTGGAGGTAATGTTACCTCAAACGGTGGTGCAGCGCTTACGGCTCGTGGAGTATGTTGGAGTACTACTGCAAATCCGACAATTGCAAATAGTAAAACTACCGATGGAACTGCAACAGGCGCATTCACAAGTTCCATAACTGGTCTTACAGCAAGTACAACTTATCATGTAAGAGCTTATGCAACAAACAGTATTGGTACATCATATGGCAACGATATTCCTTTTACCACCACGGGAGCGCCCGGCACCTGGCAGAGTAATGGAAGTAATATATATTATTCTGTAACAAGTGGTAAAGTAGGCATTGGCACTGCAAATCCTACTCAACCCCTGACCGTAAACGGCAAAATCCTCGCCACTGAAGTGGAAGTCGTCTCCAGCATCGCTTCCGATTACGTTTTCGAACCCACATACCAACTAATGCCACTTACCGACTTGGAAATTTACCTGAAACAACACAAGCACCTGCCCGGAATCCCTTCGGCACTGGAATTTAAAAAACAAGGTCAGAACCTCGGTGAGATGCAGGATTTGTTGTTGCGTAAGATTGAGGAGTTGACGTTGTATATTTTAGAGCAACAAAAACAAATTGAAATGCTTAAAATTGAGCTCGATATCAAAAACAAACAATAAATAACAACGAAATCAAAGTGATGTAAAAAGGTGATATTTATTTTTTCTTTATTAAATAACTATATAACATAAACAGAGTTTTCCATGAAGCGATATATTATAGTACTAATACTTGCTCTGGTTTATAGGTTCGCAACCGCACAAGATGAAGTTGCTTTACCTTCACCTAATGCATTTCAGTTTACCAAATACGGAAATATACCAGTTAATGAAGCTACCGGTAAAATTTCGCCCTCAATACCTATCTACGAATATATTGCGGGCAAACTTAAAATGCCAATTAGTCTTAGTTATGTCGGAAATGGAGTTAAAGTAGACCAAATGTGTAGTTGGACCGGTATAAACTGGAATTTAAATGCAGGAGGTGTAATTACAAGAGTTGTAAGAGACACACCTGATGAAATAGCACATCAACTGGGTAAGAGGGTTTACAATTCTGAGGCGGAGTATGATGCAAAAGATTGGACTGACGGAAGCCCTTTCATTACATTCCTTAATTCTACCATAGCAGACCATACCTATGATACCCAGGTGGATATTTTTCAGTTTAATTTTAACGGATATTCTGGTAGTTTTTACCTGGACAAAAACCTTAACTGTGTGCTCACCAACTACGAAGAAGAGTTAACAATCAGTGTAACGGAGTTTAATGATGAGGGCATAACCAGTTTCGAAGTAAAAACGCCTGAAGGGATTATATACTATTTTGGGGGGGCTGAAGTCGAAAAGACGCGCACCCCGAATGTAAAAGACAATAAAGACGCTTATACTGCCTATTACCTTACTAAAGTTCATCATCCGATTGGAGACGAAATTGATCTTGAATATGTTTCTGTTGATGCATACGATAAGTTAGTTTATCAGTCCTACCAAATCAGAAAGCAGATATATACTGGCATGTCCGGACAAATCGAATACGATGGAGGTGATGACCTCAATGTTCAAGATTCTGATGAAGTACTTAATAAAATTACAGGAGGCAGATATCTTCTAAGGATTTCATCAACACGCTCAAACATAGTGTTATATTTTGATTCCCATAGTACACCAGCAGGAAGTAAGTATGAAAGGGTTATGGACAAGATTAGATTAGTCGACAATGTATCGAACACAACCATTAAAACAGTTGACTTTACTTACATTGAAGATATTAAAAGTAATGTCATGCAACGTTTTTTCTTAGAAGAAGTAATTTTCACCGGAAAAAATGTCGGGGGAAAAACACCCACTTATAAGTACAAGCTCGAATACAACAATCCTACTGGTTTACCTAAGGTTTTTAGTTGTTCACAAGACCATTTGGGTTACTATAATGGTGTGAATAATACCACGTTGCTACCAAAAACCACTGCTGCTGTATTTAAATACCTTAATGGTGAATTGGCCGATCGCGAACCAAGGTTTGGCCATGCTATAATGGGATCTTTGCATAGGATTTATTATCCCACAGGAGGATTTACCGAATTTGAATATGAAGCTCCATTTATTGTTGCCGACGACCCTGATGACATTCCTACAAACGAACGTGTTCAAATGGGGGTATATTTTCTTTCTGAAACTGATCAAAAACTGGTTGACACATATCTTATATCCAGTGAATTCAACGATGAAATGCTTACCCGGCCTGGTGTGTATATGGACCAGGACATTAATGTAGCCATCAGGGTAACCGCTGAGGGTAGTGTTAATCACCATTATATTATTACCTGCAGGTTGGTTGATATTACCGATGGAATAAATAATCCAATAAGTACCGTTGAAGAAAAATTTAACCTGAGTTACCAGGTTTACAATTATGATCGTTTTTTCACATTTTCATTATTGCAAGGTCATGTTTACAAACTATTTCTGGAATTAGATCCAAACAGCAGTGCAGAAATCAGGAATGCAAAAGTCTATGTTGATGCAAGTTTTAACTATTATCGTGCCGACCCGGTTGTGCCCAACGGTGGTTTAGGTATTAGGGTTAAACGAATTTTTGATTACGAAAACGAGAATGCTTTGCCTATTATCAGGCGATATTATTATAAAACTGCCGAAAAAATTGGGGAGGAGAAAGAATCATCGGTTCAGGGTCTCCCACCAAACCCCTATTATTATGAGCTACCATATACGGCATTGGATGTTCCAGAATACGATCCCTGGCATGATAGTCCTGGTTTTATACCAACAACAAGTTCCTATACAGTGGCTTATCTTCAATCCAGTTCATTGAATTCCTTGTTTCCTATTGGTGATAATGCCTATTACTATAATACCGTAACCATAAGCTTAGGGGGTGATAATTTTGAAAACGGGGGCATTCAAAAGGATTTTAGGTGGAAAACGGCCACCTATAACTATCCAAAATTGATACCTGAACAATACAATTCTGAAAATGCAAACATATTGTATTACGAGTTTCAACGAAATAATGATGATATGTACAATGGCAAAGTAATCAAAGAAACATATCTTGTTAAGGATAATAGTGGAAAATTGTGTAAAAAAAAGGAAGTAACTTACAATTATTCAACAGGTCCTTATCAATGCGCTGTAAACTTTCTCGCAAAAAGAATATTTAGGATTTCTGAATTAACTCCGACATTACATTTAAATGATGCCAATTCCTCAAAAGGACTTTATCTGGGGTTTTATAAGACTTTTACCAAAAGAAACGATCTGATAAGTGTTACCAATAAGGAGTACGTCATACCTTTAAGTATCTCATTGAGTGAAGAGGATCCACAGAATATTATCAAATCAGAAACATATAGCACCTATTCTTGGCCAGGAATTCCAGTCCGGGTTATTGAAAGTACCAGTAAGGAGGACAAAGTAATTGAAACGCGGAATTATTATTCAAACAGTACAAGTTTATCTGGTCTTTCAACAGAAGAACAGGCTTGTTATAATAGCCTTTTTTCAAATCATATTTTGTCACGACCCATACAGGTTGAAACCTATTTAATGGACAAACCTGTGGAGTTTAATGATACTATTGACCCCGGTGAATATGTGCGAAAGAAATTATCAACAACCAGGACTATATATAATAATGAATTATTACCGGCCAAAGTACAACGATCGTTCGCGGATAATGCACTCACAGATGAAATATATTTTACCAACTATGACGATTTTGGAAACCCAACAGAAATTGCAAAAACAGATAATATAAGTACGGTTTATATTTGGGGTTATAATAATACACAACCTATTGCAAAAATTGATAATATAAAGGAAACTGATCTCGGATCAGCAATTAATACATTAATCGATGAAGCTTGTACAATTTCTGATAGTGAGAATACAACAGCCGAGGAATTGTCTCTTCGCAATAAATTGAATCAAATCCGGATTAATCTGCCAGCTTTTGCTCGCATCACTACTTATACATATGATTTGCCTTTCGGGGCCACCAGCATAACTGATCCCAATGGTATTACCACCTTTTATGAATACGATGGATTTGGCCGGTTGAAGTATGTGAAAGATCACGATGGCAACATCCTCAAATCACATGAATACCATTACCAAGAATAACCCAAAACTGCCTGTTATGAAAATATTTACCAAATTATTACTACCAGCCGCAGTTTGTCTTTCGCTGACATGCGGCAACCTACAGGCCCAAACCCAAAAAACCTGGGAATGGGTAAGGCAGATGGGAGGCCATTCGCGCAGTATTGCCACCGGGGTGGGCTGCGACAGTAAAAACAACCTTTCTGTGGTGGGAACATTCCGCGATACCCTGTATGGCAATGCTGAAAAAGTAATTTCTTCCGGAAACCAGGATATTTTCATTGCCCGCTATGACGAAAAAGGCAAAATAAAAGATCT
>JAFGPL010000193.1 GCA_016936215.1 Bacteroidales bacterium | reverse complement strand
TTAAATAGTGGTTTAGCACTATCGAGGTCTCAGGGTGACTGTCAGGCTGAGCGAAGTCGAAGCCTAATGGGAAAATGAAAATTAACTTGCGGATTTAAGGAATTATACAATTGCCTGTTCTACAAATATTTTGTACCTACGGTACTTATTTACAGCCTCGTTAGAGGCAAAATATTTATAGAATAATTTGATGGTGATATTTTGCGCCCCGTAGGTGGCGTAATAACATTTAACCTTGATTAAGGGTAAGCTTTCATTTTATGACCCTTCCCCCTGAGATTAAGGTTATGCGTACGTTCATATTCCATCCTTGTAAGGGACGGATGAATGGAGTGGTCAGGCGGGTTGTTTCAGCATTTCAGAATAAAGAATTTTTAATAAAAATCAATCCTGCTTGAAAATATTGAAAAATCCAGGTTAAAGGCTTTCGCCCTGCCGGGTGTCCTGTTAAATTTTTTTTTGATTATATTAAACAATATTTTGTTTCATTTGTATTATGATTGATGGGTTGTTGCCCTGCAGGCATTGACAGACAATCAATACATCTGTTCTTTGCCTGTACAGGCTGAATGTCAGGTGTTCAAAATTAATCAATGGCAAAGTATCATTTGCATTTAAGTTTGGTTGGGCCCAATTTCATAAATTTGCATAAATTAGCAAGATTAAGAAACAAAAAACTATGGCAAAATTTGAATTGTTAATGCCTAAAATGGGTGAAAGTGTTCAGGAAGCCACCATTACCAAGTGGTTTAAGAAACCCGGCGACAAAGTGGAAGAAGATGAACCTGTTCTCGAAATCGCTACCGATAAGGTTGACTCTGAGATACCTTCACCTGTTGAAGGGATAGTTGAAAAGGTTTTATTCAAAGAAAACGACCTTGTGCCTGTTGGTGAAATAATTGCCGTGATCGAAACTGGCGCCGGTGATACATCGGACGGAACAATAGCCGGTAAGGCAACTGAAGAAAAGGCTGTGGCATCTGAAAAAGAACCACCTGTTGAAAAAAGCGAAGGTAAAAAAGAAGAATATAAATCCACAGGAAAGTTTTATTCCCCATTGGTACAGAGTATTGCAAGAAAAGAGAACATAACGCCCGAAGAGCTTGACAATATTAAAGGCACAGGCATCAATCACAGGGTAAGAAAACAGGATATACTGGCATATATTGAAATCCGTAAATCAGGTAAAACTGCCAAAGTCAGCGAACCTGCAATAAGCATGGCAGTGCCCCAAAAACCTTCGGTAAATGCACTTCCCGGCGATGAAATTGTAGAAATGGACCGAATGAGGAAGCTGATTGCCGACCACATGGTGATGTCGAAACAGGTTTCCCCGCATGTCAGCAATTTCATCGAAGCAGATGTTACAGGGCTTGTTCGCTGGAGAGACAAAGTGAAGGACGATTTCTTAAAAAAGGAGAAAATCAAACTCACATTTATGCCCGTTTTTATTGAAATTGTGGCAAAATGCCTGAAAGAATTTCCCGGCATCAATGCCTCTGTTGACGGTTATAGTATTATCCTCAGGAAAAATGTGAATATCGGCATAGCTGTGGCATTGCCGTCGGGCAACCTTATCGTGCCGGTAATAAAAAATGCCGACCAGAAAAACCTTCTGGGTATTTCAAGCGAGCTAAACCGGGTTGCCGAAGCCGCGAGGAACAATAAACTTAACCCCGATGATATTCAGGACGGAACTTTCACCATTTCGAATTTCGGTACCTTCAGGAACCTCACCGGGACACCGATCATCAACCAGCCTCAGGTGGCAATCCTTGCAACAGGTACCATTGAGAAAAAACCTGCAGTTCTTGAAACTCCCTCAGGCGATGTAATTGCCATTCGCCATAAAATGATCCTGTCGCTTTCATACGACCACAGGGTGGTAGACGGGGCGCTTGCCGGGGCTTTCCTTTACAGGATGAAAGAATTACTGGAAGGTTTCGGTCCCGAAAGGGCTATTTAGAAAAATTGTTGAAAATTGGTTTACCATGAAAAATACAGAGATTAAAGAAAAATATTCAATTAAAAAGACAGATAAGAAAACACTGGCCAATTGGTACAAACTGCTTATCAGGGGACGTTCGTGGGACGACCGGGCGCCCAATTACCTTAAGCAGGCCATAGGATGGTCTTACCATGCACCTGCAGCCGGTCACGAAGGTATTCAACTGGCAATCGGACAGGTTTTCGACCGTAAAACAGACCATCTTTTCCCATACTACCGCGATCTTGTTACTTGCGTATCTGCAGGTTTAACTTCAGAAGAAGTCGTTTATAACGGTATCTCGAAAGATGCCGATGTGGCCGGCGGAGGGCGGCATATGTCCAACCATTTTGCCAAACCCGAATGGAATATCCATAATGTTTCTTCAAGCACCGGAAACCATGCATTGCATGCAGTAGGTGTTGCCCGCGCAATTAAGAAATATAATCATAAGGGTGTTTCAATCTGTTCGCAGGGGGAATCTTCGGTGTCTGAAGGTTATGTTTATGAGGCAATTAACGGGGCTTCGAATGAGAAACTGCCGGTTATCTTCGTTTTTCAGGATAATGGTTACGGCATTTCTGTCCCCAAGAAAGACCAGACAGCCAACAGAAAGGTGGCAAATAATTTTTCGGGATTTAAAAACCTGCGCATTATCCATTGCAATGGTAAAGATGTATTCGACTCAATGAATGCCATGAACGAAGCCAAAGAATGGGTGCTTGAAAAGGGAACCCCCGTGATCGTTCAGGCCAATTGTGTGCGCATTCATTCACACTCAAATTCAGACAGGCACGAACTTTACCGCGATGACTATGAATTGAATTATGTGAGTGAGTATGACCCTATAGCCAAATACCGCAGGCTGCTTATCAGGTACAAGCGCTTTACCGATGAAGAGCTTGTTAAGATTGAAGAAGAGATTAAAGAAGAAGTAAAAGCTGCACATAAAAAAGCATTGACAGCGGCCGATCCCGACCCTGCATCAATATATGACTTTGTAATACCCGAACCTTATAAACCTGAAAAATATCCCGATGGCCTGCACAATTTTGATGGACCGAAAAAGAAACTGATAGAGGGAATTAATGAAACCTTAAAAGCCGAGTTTCGCCATAACCCCGATACCTTTATCTGGGGACAGGACATTGCCAATAAAGAAAAAGGCGGGATTTTCAATGTTACCAAGGGCATGCAGAAG
>JAFGPL010000192.1 GCA_016936215.1 Bacteroidales bacterium | reverse complement strand
TGCCCATTGGCCACAAGCATCACCATTACCGGTCCTGCCCATGCCGTCAAGGAATAACCCGGTAGCACGGTTTTTGAACTGGTAATAGCCACTCGTGCTTATACGTTCCCATTGCTGGTTATAGCTGCTGCCGCCGGCCCACTGTCCGCATGCTTCACCATTGGTGGTGCGGGCCATGCCGTCTAAGTATAAACCTGTTCCACGATTTTTCAGTTTGAAATAATTACCCGTGCTTTCAAGAGCCCATTGAGCATTCACATGTGTTGTGTTTGCATATTGGCCTACATCACTTCCGTTACTTGTTCTGCCCATACCATCAAGATACAGCCCGGTACCCCTGTTTTTTAACCTGTAATATGTTTCGCCACTGCTTGATGAAACAGTTATATAAAAATTCTGTGTGCTTTGCGCACCGCATGTATTCCAATAGGTGGCTGTAGCTGTACATGAGCTGGCAGGGTAAATAGTCTGCTCGCGCGATGAACCGGATGTACCGCAGCCCGACCACGACCACGATCCGCCCGAAGCAGGTTGAGGCCCAAATTTAACTTTTGATCCTGAACTAACGGTTACACTTGATGTTCCCTGCCAACTGCCATCATTAACCTGTATATAAGGTGTAATTGCTGTTGGGGTGCAACCGGAAG
Source organism: Bacteroidales bacterium (assembly GCA_016936215.1). Classification (GTDB taxonomy): domain Bacteria; phylum Bacteroidota; class Bacteroidia; order Bacteroidales; family UBA10428; genus JAFGPL01. The sequence continues at coordinate 12,905 of JAFGPL010000192.1, read as the reverse complement.
ATTGGGTAATTTTCAAACCCAGAAATGCATCCATTGCTATGGTAGGCCGTCTTGTATTGGGATCCCATGCTCCCATCTCATACCAGCTACCATAATACTGGGGTTCCCAATAAAAATCGCCTTTGGCCCCGCTATTAATCAGGGCTTTCATTAGTTCGGCATGATAATTATTGTTCACGTAGGGTTCATTCCAGTAATGTCCTGATTCAACTATCATCACCTCTTTGTTATACCTTGATTTCATATCGTTCACGTTGTAAATAACCCTGGTGATCATCGTTTGCCAGTCTAACTTTGACCAACGGGGATATGCAGACATACCTATGACATCATATTTAGCCCCATTGTTTTTTAATCCGTCAAACATCCACCTGTACAGGCTGTTGTCATGCCCGTTGTCAATATGGACAATAACCTTGGTGCCACTGTTAACAGCTTTAACCGCGTCGTAACCTTTGTTGACCAACTTTGTAAAGTTCCCAAAACCATTGTCGGTGTGACCATCAGGCCATAACATGCCCCTTCTTGTTTCGTTGCCTACCTGCACCCATTCTGCTGTGACCCCATTTTGTTTAAGAGTGTTCAAAACATCATAGGTATGGTTGTAGACATCATTTAATAATTGAGTAAACGAGTGATTTGCCCATGCCGCGGGTTTGGTTTGCTTTGCCGGGTCGGCCCAGGAATCGCTGTAATGAAAATCAATCATGATCCTAAAGCCTTTTGCCCTGGCCCTTTTTGCCAGATTAACAACATAGTCTTTACCGCACTCCCCGTTCGCGGGATTTACCCATACCCTTAAACGCACCGAATTAATTCCCTTTTCTTTAAGAATATCCAGCAGGTCTTTCTGCGTTCCGGAACTATTCAGCCATACGTTTCCCAGGTTTTCCATTACCGGAAGCCAACTGATATCAGCCCCGAAAGCAAAACTATTGTTTGCATTTCTGTCAAAAACGGTTGTAATTACATCACATTTGACGTTTGCATTAAATGCTATCCAAATACTAAATAAAATAGCAAATTTCAATTTTAGTGTTTTCATAATTAGTTTAATTTTATGGTTAGTGATAAGAAGTGATTGATTGTAGTCAGCAAGTATTTATTATTCCAGACTAAATAAAATTAATGCGTACAATTGTGTTTTCATATTTTTTGAACAGATCCGGTTTTATAAACCGATTCATTCACCAGGAATAAATTTAAATGATAGCCCTTTATCATAAAAGCACATTTCAGACAAATAAGAAAATAAATTGAATAAGCCATCAAGCTATAAACTTCAACAGGTTTTAAAATGGGTTTTAACCCATTTTACATTTCCTTTTTTTGTTCGATAAATTGACGCGGGGTTTTGCCAAATGCAGCCTGGAAGCATTTGGCAAAATAGGAGTGGTTCGAGAACCCGACCATATACATTACTTCTGCAACGGTGAAGTTTTTATTGGAAAGGTACATGGCCGCTTTTTTCATCCTGATTGATCTGATGTAATCTACCGCGGTCAAACCCGTAAGTTGCTTTATTTTTCGGTAAAGTTGTTTGGTACTTATATCTGCCAGTTCGCACAATATATTCACATTTAACCCGGGATCGGCCATTTTATCCTCAATAATCCTGGTTACTTTGGCCAGGAATTTTTCATCCAACGATTCTGTTTTTTCCATTTTTGGTGTGGCAAGTTGATCAATCCGGGCTTTTTTCTCAAGTAACTTCCTGTTTTTAAGTATTTGTTGTACACGGGAATATAAAATTGTTGAATCGAATGGTTTGGCAATAAAAGCTTCAATGTTTAATTCGATGCTCTTTAATTCAGTTTCTTTATCGTCTCTGGCAGTTAAAAAGATCAGGGGAATGGTTGAGGTTGGAATATGGTTTTTAAGGCGGTGTGCCATTTCAAGGCCATCCATCACCGGCATCATCACGTCTGCAATAATAATATCGGGATTTAGTTCCATGCAGGCCTTCAGTCCGGTTTTACCGTTATGGGCTATGATACAACGGTATTCCGGGGTGAAGATATTATAAATAAATTCGGCGATGGCTACATTGTCTTCAATTATAGCAATAAGTTGTTTGTCATCATTTCCATTTAGTGAATTGATTTCAACAGGCTTGCTTTCCACATTAGGCTCCATAACGGGTAACCATATAGTAAAAGAGGTGCCTTCGCCCATTTCTGAAGTCACATTCACTTTGCCGCCATGTAGTTCAATGTAATTTTTCACTAAAAACAATCCGATTCCAGTTCCTTCCTTTCCTTTTGAATTTGCAGGCGACTGGAAAAATCGCTGAAAAATGTATGGCAGGTCTTGTTTTGGAATCCCGACACCGGTGTCTGATAATTTTATTTCCACACTACTATCCCCTGGATTGTAATCAATGGAAAGGATGATACTGTCACCAGGATTGGTAAATTTACAGGCATTTGAGATCAGGTTATTAAAAACCGATTCAATTTTTACAGTGTCTATGTTCATAAAAACCTGATCGGCATTCGTGTTAAAAATGAATTCAATATGCTTGTCTTTCATTCCTTCCTTATAGGTAAAAAATATACTTCGCGCGAATTCGACCAATTCCGCTTTGGTAAGAAGCAAACCTATGTTCACCTTGCTGTCATCACGGTAATAATCAATTGCCTGGTGAATGAGTGAGTTTAATTTCATGGCATTTTGGTGGACCATTTCCAGAGCATTTCTGTTTTCATGATTTTTTGTGGTGTGAATTAGCCTGCTCAGCGGCGCAATGATCAAGCTTAGAGGTGTTTTGAATTCATGCGCGACATCAGAAAAGAATGCTATTTTGAGCCTGGATTGTTCCAACGATTGTTCCTTTTCCATCTGCTCATATTTCATCCGGTTTTTGGCAGTAATAAAGAAATATACCCACCATATAAATGAAAAAATAAATAAGGAATAAACTATTTTGGCAAATAGAGTTCCATACCACGGAGGTTTAACAATGATCGAAAAGTTTTTTGTTAATTCAGAAGGCTCTCCATCATTGGATATTTTGCCAATAGTTAAAATGTAGGTTCCGGGAATTAACTTACTAAGCTGTATACTGTTTTCACCTGTAACAAGTGTAGACCATTTTTCGTCGTCGTTCAGTTTATAAACAAACTGTTCCTTATCTTCTTCAAAATATGACAAATCAGAAAATTCAATTTTGATGTTGTTCTGGTTATGCGCCAGTACGATTTCGTCTGTATAGCGGACACCAGGAGTGTTTTCTTTATTTTTATATGGTTGGTTATTTACATAAATGGCGCTGATCATAATCTTTTCAGGTTTTATACCTGGCTTTATATCAGGATTTAGGAGGGTGATACCATCAATACCACCAAGTACTAACGTTCCAATGGCTTTATCATAAAACATACCGGTAAAAAACTGGTTGACCGGGTTCATGCGTTGGGTTGTTAGCTCTTTTTTGTCAATTATCCAAATTCCATCGGTAGTTGAGGCCCATATTGAATTTTCCACCTCGGCCATCGCCAATATATCGGCATTGTTGGTCCCATTAAAAGATATGTTTTTAACATCGTTATTTTCAGGATCAATCATTATTGCACCATTTCGATATCCTGCCCAGACAAACCCCTGTGAGTCGCTCATTAAATATCCTGGAATTATTTTGCCGGTAAAATTTTCAATCGGGAAATTGGTAATCTCCCCGGTGCGTACGTTTATGACATCTAGCGCTGTATTATGAACCAATGCCCATACGTTTTCCTTTTTATCCAAAACAATAAAATCAATATTATTTCCTGATAAACCATTGCTGACTGAATAATGGATATCAGCAATCTGGGATGTTTTGCCCGATAAAAGTTTTTTCTTGTCAATTACAAAAATGCCGTCCTTAAACGTTGCAATCCAAAGCCTGTTAAAATCATCCTCAAGTATATCATAGGTCCAGTTGGCATTTTGTATTCCGTTTGGGGCATATATTGAATATTTGATAAATTTTTGTGACTGACTATTATACCTGTTTACTCCATAATCTGTTGCAATCCAAAGATTACGACCGTTATCTTCAAAAATATCCCTGATTCGGTTGTGTGAAATATAATATTCACTTCCACCCATCTTATACCAGCGTGTTTCAGTATTTTCTCCGATGCTATTTTTACTTCTTATCAATCCGTTTGTTCCACCCAGCCAATAATTGTTCAATGTATCCCGAAATATGGTGTAAAATTGATTTCCTTCACCGGTTCCGGTTATTTTATGAATAGGGATGTGGTTAAAGCGATGGTATTTTGGCGACATTGAAATCCCGTTATCTGTCCCAAACCAGATATTTTCTGACTGGTCTTTGTAAACACACCAGACTATATTATTGGCAAGTGATTTTGGTTCACGTGAATCGTGTACGATACATTTGGTTTCCAGTTCATTATAAATACAAAGGCCATTGTCGGTACCCATTATAACATTGTTCGCATGATCGAGCGCCATTGTTTTAACCACAAAAAACTCACCTACATTTTCTAAGGTTCCTGAATCAGGAAGATATTTTAATAAACCAAATCCCCTGCCAACCCAAATACAATTGCGTATCTCATCTTTTAATAAAGAGTTCACATAAAAATTACTGGAATTGGCTGAAAACCCCAATGCCTCATATTTTTTGGTTTTCTGGGAATATCTTCCAAAATTACTCCATGATCCTAAATACATGTAATCACCATCTTCCAGCAAAGCATAAATCATTTTATGCTTTGTTCCTGTTTGAGGGTCAATAAGTAATTCTTCTATTTTACCAGAGGCAAGATTGTATATAAATAAACCATTGGCACAACCTATCCAAAGTTCACTGTCTGTTTTAACCAGTGACCTGACATCTTCATCAAAATCAAGGATAAACGGTTCATATTTGTCTTTTTTTATATCATAAAGCATGGGGCCGGTTTCAAAACCTAACAGTAAAAAATTGTCATTGTATTGCAGCCCGCAATGAATTGTGTTATTTGTTCTGGTCCCAGGGATAAAATGCGGGTAGGCATTATAACCATCGAAACTATACAACCCTTTATTGGTGCCTATCCACATCAGGCCTTGTGAATCCTGAATGAAAAACCGGACAGAATTAGCTCCATCACTTAAACGATAGTTATTGAAAGTGCCATATTTGCTCACCTCAGCCTTAATGCCCATAACGTGTATAATAAGCATTAAAACCATTGTTAGCTTGTGCAAAATATGTCTGTTTAAGTTGATCAAACCCCGCAAGGAATAGTGTTTGTTGTTCATTTTTCTTATGCCTGATTCTCTTAAGCTGATTTTATGGTTGAATTGCCGTGGAGAAGTGGCTTTCTGTTTTTTATATTACATCCAAATTAGAATAAGGTTCTGATTGCTAAAGCATTACTTGAAAATCTACATATTGGAATTTTGTTAAAAATATAAAATAAAAAAATACGGTCTATTAAGTTTCCCAATATAAACATTAGATTTGAGGACTATAACACAGATGACAAAAAATCATTCAACGCTTTTACTGTAAATTCAAGTTCATCGTGATGCAGGTTATGCGCAGCGCCATCAACATGAACCAATTTCACTAATGGCAGGTTTTTTACAGCTACTTCATTGGCCTTGCGGCCTTCAGGCGATGCATCTGCTTTCAATATAAGTGATGGCACAGTGATTCGCGCCAGGGCATCTTCTGTCTTCATTGTACCACTCATCGCCTGCCAGGCTTCCTGAGTATAAGCTCCGTGGTACTGTTTTTTCGAGAGCGCCCAGTATTTGATATCAACGATATCCCATTTGGGGTTCTGCCGGCGACCAAGCTCCACCAGGTCTTCAAAACTGTAATTGTTCTGGGCTACCAGTGTTTCCGGATCACCAAACATGTTTACAGAGAGTTTTTGTGACGATTTTTCACTTTGGGTTGTATCTTTTGCTTCTTTTTTTGGAGTGCCCGGTGGTGTCCTGCTTGTGTGAACCCGCCCTTCAGGGTTAAAAGATGCCAGGAAAGGATCAAACATAATGATAATCCGAGCCAGTTCAGGATACTCTGCACCAACACGCATTACTGTTGCCGCACCCATTGAGTGGCCAATAAGTATTGGTTTTTCAAAGTTCATAGCTTTCACAAAACCAACTACATCTTTCACTAAAGTTTCTCCGTCATCGGAAGAAGTAAACGGATCGGACAAGCCATGTCCGCGGGCATCCAGCATGTAAATATCATAATCGTTTTGTAATTTCCATGTAAGCGTCGTCCAGCAAAGCCCGATGTCGGTTACACCATGCACCATAACAATAACCGGTTTGCCGGGTGCCGGCACAGCATGATAATAGTGAATGCGCACACCATTTACATATGCGAAACCATCAGACCATCCATCGGGGATACCGGGAGGATCGGCAGCAATTCCATTGGCTGAGGAAATTATTAGCAAAGCCAGGGTGAATAGTAATCCTGTTATGCCTGTTCTACGAGGATTGTTTTTTTTGTTTTTTCTCATGATTATTGGTTTTCTATTTAAATATCTTTTGTGCAAAACTTTGCAGATCGTGCCTCCATACATACATGGTATGTCCGCCTTCCATTTCAGAAAATTCGGATTTAACGCCATGTTTGGTAAACAAATCCCGTGTAGGTGGCGTATTGGCTGATGCACCATCGGTACTTCCTCCACAAGTAAAAATAAAGTACTTAAGTGTTGATTTTAAAGTTGGAGCGGCTGCCTTTATCAACACATCGTATTTCTTGTAGTTTTCAGGTTGACTGTTCCACCAGCCAGAGCTCATAACGTTGATATAACTAAATTTATCAGGGTAATGAATCATGGTTTCAAGAACCTCAAGTCCGCCCATTGATAAGCCAGCCAGAGCCCTGTGGTCGGTATCACTGTAAACCCTGAAATTTGATTCCACATACGGAACAATATTGTTTACCAGATCTTCGGCAAATGTATGGGTTGGAATGCTCCCATCGGGCATCACCACTACCATTGGAACGATTTTTCCATCAGCAAACAGGTTATCAAGAATCCAACCGGCTTTTCCCTGACCGGGCCAGTTGGTATCGTTATCGCCACCACCATGAAGAAGATAAAGAACCGGTAATTTTTTATCGTTGGCAAAATAGCCCGGTGGTGTCCATACAAACATACGCCTGGTTGAATTTGTTGCATCCGATTTGTAATATACAAACGACATTAAACCGTTAGGAACATCCTTTTTTTGCCAAAAGAGGGTATCGCCTTTGGGAACAATCTCAACCATGGGCCGAAAATCAGCAATCATGGGGTTTTTAGGATCATTTACATTCATGCCATCCACGCTGAAGAAATAACGATAGGCACCCGGAGCGATATTGGGAGCCGTTGTCAGTGTCCACACACCATTACCGGCTTTTTCAACTTTTTCAGCCCTGACATCTCCGCCCAGTTCAACCTTTTTTGCATCAGGCGCATACAAACGAAATGTTGCACTTCTATCGTCATTCACCTGGAATGATACTAAATCATCATTCGGGGTTTTAGGTCGGTTGCTGAATTTTTGGGCATTTACTGAAAAACCACAGCATAAAAAAACACTTCCCAGTACTAAATAGCGAATCTTTACCGAATGTCTAAGAATATTTTGAATAATCAAATGTTTTTGCTTCATTATAAATCGTTAAAAAGGTTGCTAACTGAAAGGATATCTTTAAACAAACTTAATTGATAACAGATTTAGATTTTGATACATATAAGACAAAAATAAACAGATAATTGCCACACAATTTTATTCGGCTTGTACATTTCATCGCATCTATTAAAAAGGGAAAGAAATGGTTCTTTAACCCGGATTATTTATCAGTTTTTTTTCGACATACTAATCTTTACAAGAAAAACCCTAAGCCGTTAAAAAAAACCGTGTCAATTAAACACTGGCCTTCTTCACTTTTTATCAATACCAAATATATTCCGGTATTGAGTGATAAATCCATCTCTGTTTTTCCTTTTCATACTATGACCCGCCAAAAACCCTGCTGCCATTGATAGAATAAACTTTATACCTGTTGCTTCCGGAAATGTCCTGATCTGTTATAATTTAAAAGGAAATAATAGCCTTGTATTCATTCACAAGTTTTATATTTTTTACATCCAGGTATTTGCCATTGGAAAATTCTGGTATGTGGGTGAAATCAACAAGTGTCTCCTGGTCACTATACAGGGGATGAAAAATTAACACCATTTCTTTTCCTGGCAATTCAGAGATTAAACTTTTCAAACCAATCTCCCATTTCTTTTCATGATAAAAATGGTCAGTGACCAAAAGTCCGTCTATAAAAGCCATGCCCCTGTCGCCAATATAATCTATTTCAATAAAAGCATCATTAAGCCCGCCAAGGTCTCCTTCTGCCACAATTGAATATTTTTGGGCTGTTATTTTTGAGACTTTCAACTGAATATCGCTATTTTCAAATTTCAATTGATAAGAGGTAGCTCCTTTAAATAGAGGCTTGGTGCTGCTGAAAGAAGCATATGAGACGTAAGGGCTTTTATTGACAGCAGGATAAATGTGAATTTCGGAGTTAAGGTCTCGTGATATCAAACTCATTTGATCCTCGTCGCTTAGGATTAATCCGTCAGAAATTATAAGGTGTTCATGAACCTTATAGGAATTCAATGCCATTTCCTGCGGGATTATAAGGAATTGATCTTTGCCATTTTTGAAAGAGAACACTTCATTATTATTTCCCTGAACAAGTATAAAATTGTTTTTTTGACTTTTCCTGGCATTTAGGATTTCTGTAAGGGTTGGATTACCAGTGATCACAAGTTCAGGATCAATTCCATCCAATGAGAAAAAAACAAAACAATCTCCCTGGCCTGAATGTAAAGTGGTAAGTGGCTGAACGGTTGCCGACTTTATCATTGTTTGGCCAAGTTTCAAATTAAAAGGAAGTATAGCAGAGGTAGATTTCTTAAGGTTGAAAGTACCGGAAGAGGGAAAACGGACCATTTCACCGTGGGTTTTCACTTCTACACTTACACTGTTGATATCGGCCATCTCTATATCGTCCTGAAAATTGATCATAAACAGAAATCCTTTCCCATCCTTTGCCCGGACGGCATAACGTAAGTTTGTAGTATTTATTGGATCAATAACCTCATTTCCTTCGGGCAGGATCGTCTGCATCGGGGCGAGTTCTTCAGAGTGTTCCTCCAAAAACATATGAAGTGTTTTCAGGCTTTTGTGGTGTGGACGAATTTGCCCGTATTGCCCTATTGGGGACTGATAATCGTAATTGATTTTGGGTAAGCCGTTAACATCTTCATTGTAAAATTTACCTTCGAAAACCGGCGTGGACCCACCGTGATACATATAATATCCTATCCCATTTGATCCGCTGCCCACAATTCGGACCATCAGTGGCAGAACACTTGCAGGTTCCACTATCGGCCTCCGGCTATATTTAACCTGAATTCCAGCCCCTATTTCAGCCGGAATGGATGGATATAATTCAGGTTCATAGCTAACCGGCATATAATCAGGAAATTTATGAATGTCTTTAAATAAATAAAATGGAGAGGGGCCAGGAGGGGCCCAGAATGGATATGCATACCCTGCTGTGACAGGGATGCTACCTTTTTCAACAATTGCTGCATTTCCCCATCCGGTAGCTGTATAAAGGGGAACATCCATACCATTTTTGATGGCTATTTGCTTAAGCCTTGCCATGTGCGTTTTGCCAAGTTCTGTATGAGGATTATGACCATCGGTATCTGAAATTTGTTCGTGTGTGACGTTGATATTTTTATCTGCCACAGTTAATTCTTTTCTTGCACCAGGATAAGTAATTTCCCAGGGAGCCGCGGAGTGTTGAAATTCATTCTCTAACTGGGCGCCTATAATCGGGCCTCCGTCTTTGAAAAGTAAACCATTACATTGTCTGGCTATTTCACAGTAAAGCCTGTCTACATAGGCTAAATATTCCTCATCATTTGATCTTATTTCAAATGAACGGCCATACAACCAATCCGGAATACCCCCATTGCGCATTTCTCCATGGCAAAAAGGCCCCATCCGGACAATCAGGTATATATCATTTTTTTCACATAACTCTGCAAAACGCCGAAGATTGAGGTTTCCATACCAATCAAAAACCCCTTCCTCACGTTCATGAATGTTCCAAAACACGTAGGTGGCGATTATATTAATGCCACCGGCCTTTATTTTTTTAATTGATTCTTCCCAATATTGAGCCGGATACCTTGAAAAATGAAATTCACCAACAACAGGGAAGAAAGGCTTGCCATTGAAAGTAATATAATAATTGTTTACATTTATTGAATCTTCTTTAGGATTGGCGCCCCCAAGATCCAAATGTCCTTTTATAATTTTCTTTTGCGGCACATCAATATTAATAAAATATTTACCGTGGTCTCCGTTTTTTTGTGCAGGACCGGGTATGTTTGAATCTGCCGGTTGTGCATTGAGCCTGATAAAAGAGAACATGATTATATTAAAAACAAGGACCCGGAATGATATTTTTATGCTCATGGTGTATAATCTTAATATATTTTCTATTTGCTTAATGTCTTGCTGTACGCTGAAACTACATTGCCATTGTTGTATGATAATTAAATGTTTAACTTTTCGTCAATTCAAAATATAATATTTAAAATAGTATGTGAAGCTTTTTGAGCTTCTCATACTAAAATTATTACTGTTTAATGATATGTTTGGTAATATTTACATTTGCTCCGGTTACCTTGATAAGATATAATCCATAAGTTAGACCTGTCATGTTTATTGTATGGCTCCGTCCATTGTTCAGGATATGGGAGTATAGTGATTCTCCGGATGCACTAAATAGCATTAAATATACGGTTTCTGTAAGGTCCTTGCTAAAAACAATGTTGAGCTGATTATTCACAGGAATAGGGTAACATGTAATATCCAGGTTGGTTTCCTTTTTAGGGATTGAGTTAATAATTAAGGGAGTAACTATGGCATTACAGCTATCTCCTGCTACACTCGTTCCTGTAATCTCCAGGTAATCTATATTTCCTAAACCATCACCAAGCGTGGCTTCGAGACGTATGTCGTATGTTCCGGCACTTACACTGACACTTGCCGATGCAGTTGTCCAGTTAGTCCAGCTTCCTGTCGCCGGAAAATTTATTGTTTGAATAGCAGTAGAACCATTTATCAAAAGCTTTCCGGGCCTGTCACTACCTCCTCCATTGGAATACCTGAAAATGAATGGATATGTTCCGTCTTCAAGAAAACTTATTTTATAATTTACACCTGTACCGGATTCATTTGGCGTATTGGCAAAACCATCTCCGGAAAACCCCGGATTATTATTATCAATAGTACCGTCTAAACCGCAGAAACCTAATTCATTTTCCTGGATAGTAATTGATGTTGCGCCCTGACCGGCCACTAAAACCTTAAAAGTAGCATAACTTGTTGCCCCACATTCATTTGTGTAAGTTGCAACATAATTACCTCCCTGATAGTTTTGGATGTTGTTTACTGATATTTCGCGCGTGTTTGCAGTGAAACCACTTGGTCCGTTCCATATCCATGAACTATCATCAGATGCAGGTTGGGGACTAATCTTAATATTATCGCCAACACTTACATTAGCGGTTGTGGTATCACTCCAATCCCCTCCGTTAATTTGAAGATATGGGGCAATCTTTGTCGGGTTACAAAAAGGTTCGCTTGCCAAAACCAGGTTGAAATCATCAACGTTTACCCAGTTTCCACCATTAGCATCCGAATATACTCCTACCTGTATTGATCCATTTGTTACAATGATTTCAGGAATAATAACTTGCGTCCAATTGTCAATTGAACTGTTGATTGAATAATTAACTTCACTTCCGCCAAAGTTCCTGGCATAGATTTTTGCGGTATTCTGTCCCCCGCTGCTTTTGACCCATGCAGTGAGCCTGAATGTGTCATTGGGCAGAGTAATGTTTTGATACACGGTATCTTGATAAGGCGAGGAACCTGACTGCAACAATGCCCAGCGTCCTGGTTCATGGCTGCCATTGATATTGCCGGTTGCACTACCGCTGTTGGTCCATCCCGTTATTTTGGTTACCAATATTCTGTCAGCCTCAAAGTTTGGGTTCAACACGTAATTGTTTCCACTACCAACAGACCATGTTCCTTCGGCGGCGTTGATGTTCCATTGACTGAGTGAATGAAAGATTGGTTTATCCCCATCGAAGGTAATAGGACACCATTGATTGTAACCAACGCCATTTCCGGCAAAGTCGGCCCAACGGTCGCCACCAAATATGGCAAATGAACCGGATTTGCCATTTACCGCAAATGCGAGGCCGCTCTGTGTCACATGCGAGTAATCATCCTGTGTGCCTTCAATCACAAATTCATTAGAATAAGGGCCCCAAATGTTTGTTGCCATGATGCAATATGTTTGGGAGGTATTCCAGCCATGAAGGTCAGATGAAATGAAATAATAGGTGCTGTCATGCTTAAAAAGTACGTTCCCTTCACGTCCGCTTCCGCTGTGAATTTCAACAGCCGGTTCTACATAAAGATAATCTGAAGGACGTAGACGCGAAATATATTGGTGTGACCTGCCTTCCACGTTGCAGTATGCCAGATAAGCCTGGCCGTCGTCATCGGTAAATACCGACTGGTCTCCGGTCATATCGTTGACCACGTTCTCAATGACTGATTGAGAAGCTACCACGGTGAAAGGGCCTGTAGGCGTGTTGCTGGTGGCAAACATGAGGCCCGGGTACCTTTGGGCAATCAGCACATATTTACCGGTTGGAGCATTATACGCGCAACCAACACGGCCAATCCAACCGCCTAAACCGTCAGCGGTAGTCAGCAAATCCCCTTCAAACTTCCAATTTGCAAGGTCGGTGGAAGAATAACAAGTCATCGTATTAAATTGGTAG
>JAFGPL010000191.1 GCA_016936215.1 Bacteroidales bacterium | reverse complement strand
TGACTTTCAAGACTTGCATGCCTTGTTCTTGACGCTTTCTTAGAAGCCACTTCTGAATAACAAGAGTTTTCTTAGAGACATTAAATATATATCTTTGCCATCCACTTGCAGTAGGTATGCCAAAGTGGAATAGGCAGCAAATCAGATCGTTGTTATGGATTTTATGATTTTCGGCCATCCCTGGTGAAACATTTTTTTATGAAAACTTAATTTTTAATCTTGTTTATCTAATGATTTCAATTCCTTCGGGTGCATCAACCTTAGTTTCAATTTCGCCATCTGGCATTTTTTTGTGGCTGATTTTGATGACCCCCAGGGGTGTCGGGAATGTTCCTTCAACCCATTCCAGGTCTCCGGGATGAGGATTTATGCTGACTTTTTTACACCCCGGTTCAAGCACTTTTACACCCAAAACATGTTCACTTAGCCAAATAGTGGGCCCTGAAGCCCAGCCATGACAAAGACTGCGGCGTAAACCGATGTAGCATTCGGCACCCGTTTCCCGATGGTAGTCGAGTTTTCCTTCGGGGATGAAATCAATAACAGGTGCAGCATTTTTGGCTTCATCAAGGTTGAAATCTTCCCAGAAGGTGGTTGCCCCTAAATCGAGCATTCCTCCCCAGTATTGCCTGATGTTGTCGAGCGCCCCGTTGAAATTTCCTGCCAATGCCTGGCCCTGTAACATATAATAACCAAAAAAGGTTGAGAAATTTTTCGGTCCGCCAACAGAAATAATCTCTTTATCGGCTTTTTGGGCATCTATAATACCGGATATCGCGAGCAAGGCGGCTGCCTGCTTCGATTGGTTCGCATCGGGTTTATAATCCCTAACCTTCCCGGCCATTTTTTGGTATTGCCGAGCCTTATCCCCTTCATCCAAATACCCGCACAATTTGGCGCCGCGGTCAAAAGTCAGGGCCATTAAAGCTTGCAAACCGGCATGTACTGCCTCTTTATTGTGGACAGACGGCCAGTCAATAAACCGAAAGCCCGCGTTGTGCAGGTTCTCCTTTCCGTCTTCGCCAACATACTGAATAAGCAATTCAAGCAATTCGAGGATATATTCCTTATTTTTATGCAGATAGTCAAGGTCTCCATGGTAAATATACCAATCGTACTGCATCATCACCCACCACATGGAATATGACGGGATACCATTCATAAATCCGGGAAGCGGTGTGGTTTCGCGTAAAAAGTCGAGGGTTTTGGGTACTACTTCGTTGTAACCAAATACCGAACTGATGGTCATTACCTCTGGGTGCATATCGCCCGCCCAGACCATGCGGTCGCGTTTGATACCATCCCACAGGTAGTCCTGCATGCAAAGATGTACAGTGTAAGCGCCGGTTTCCCAAATCCTGTTGAGCCGTTCGTCGTTGCATCTGAATGATCCCAGGTAAGGGATATCGCGTATCACAGCCACTGCGCGCACCTCTTTTAATGCCAGGTAAACATCAGGGTCAACAAGGTCTATCCGTACAAAACGAAAACCGGTATTGCCTACATTGATGGTACCGTAGCCCGGAAGCGTAAATACAAAATCGCGCATGGCATGATGGTTCGTAGCTATTCCCCCGCCGTAACCTGAGGGTTTGTCATGCAATTCCCCGCATGCTTCGCTTACCGATTCTCCAAACCGTAACCTTACCCTGCGTGTTACGTTGTTGCTTTGCGAAGTGGTAATTTGAATACCCCCGTGTATCTCGGTGCCGAAATCGAGGAGGATGCCCGATCGTTCATTGCCCCGGTTTTGAATCTTACAAATCTTTTGTTTACCAAAAAAGGCCTGACTGTTGCCATTCTCCAGCAGGATGTCAGAATTGCTGACCAGTGAATCGGAAGAAATCCAAACAATGCGTTGCGGAGTGAGGTAAAATCGCGATAGCGGATCTTTTTTGATATCAGTAACCTCTTCATTAACAAAAACAGGCGGAAACTGGGCAAAAAGGGATAATGTCAAGGTATTGACAAGAATAAAGATCAGAAATTTATTTGTTTTCATGACCATTTTTATTTAGAGAGCGAATAAACCTTAATGTGAAAGAGGTTGACTCCAGTAATACTGACTTTAAAAACCACCTCTGAGACCGGATGAAATTTTCATATTATCCGGCAGGTATCACTGTATCATCGGCAAACCGGTATCAATTGACAACACCATGTAAACCTTAAGTCCGAATAAGAGTAATATTAACGAAATTTTTTGAAAGTAAGAGTTGAATGCTTTCAATTTTAAACTGTTTAAGAATGAAGTAAATGGTACAATTGAAAAAATATTATTCACTTCCTATCCACGTAGCTTTATGCCAAAGCGACTCCAGGGGGCCTTGTTTATGTTTCCTAAACCACCAGTGGCTGAAATAGCCCTGTAAAACAGCCAGGGCAATGCCAATCAGCAGGCTGTATGTGGCACCGGTATATTTATATAGTCCGAGCCCGAAGCCATAATAAATAAAAGAACCTGCGATTGACTGCATGATGTAGTTCGATAAGCTCATTCTTCCCAGGGGTGAAAATAGCTTCAGTATCCTTTGAAATACAATGCTTTGAAAGAGTAATACAAAGCCTGAAACCAACACAAGCATAAAAGCCATATTCGACCAGGATTTAATAACAGTAAGCAAAGGGCGCCTTATGGCTTCGCTTTCTGTTAGTTGTGCAATATTTTTCGTGGTGATATACAAAGGAATAAAAATAAGGGCTGCACTGACGAGCGTTTTAGACCAGAAATGTTTATTTGTGACAGACGGGACAAATAGCTGTTTTCTTCCGGCAAGCATGCCAAACATGAACAGGGACAGGGTTTGAAATGCCCTTCCGTTTTCCCATGTCCAGAGCAGCACTGCAATTTTACCGTTGGTAAGGTTTCCAATCCATGTTTTTATAATGGACGGCCCGGTAATATACTCACCCATTTTTCCAAAATACGACCAGGAAAGCGGATCACCGGGATTGATACCCGGGTCTTGCAGGGCTGTAAAAAAATTATACCATTCATAGGGTTGCAACATTAAAAGAAGTGCAATCAAAAAAACCACTTTATTGCTGAGCCTGGCCACCGGTATCAGAAAGATGCCGGTAATTGCATAAATTGAAAGGATATCACCTTCGTAAAAAGCTGAATTGATAATCCCGAAGCCAAGCAGCAGCAATAACCTCCATGCAAACCTGCCCCTGAAATCTTTGCCCTTCCTGGACTGATTGTCAGACTGTATAAAAAAAGTAAGTCCGAACAGCAACGAAAAGATCGCGTAAGATTTTCCCCCGAAAAGAAAAAACAGCGTATCCCATATACCTTTGTCCAATGATACCATCCAGTCCGGAAGGTTGGCAGGTGTATAATAAAAATCGAAATGCTCAATGTTATGCAGCAGCATGATAGAAACGATGGCAAATCCTCTCAGGGCGTCAACTACATGAATACGGGAAGAGGAATTCATAATTTTTCAGGGTGATTGGTGAAGACTGGTTAACAATGGAGTGAGAACTTTAGTTAACGAAGAAATTTTTTTATCATTTCCTTTGGTTCTTTTGAGTCATAACCCCGCAAAATTAATTGCATCCTCGTCCCATTTTTCGGAGTTTTTAATTGCCTCCATAAGTTCCGGGGGATGATTAATGACTTTCCACATTCTAAGATGGTCGGGGCGCATGAAATGCTCTTCCACCATTTTGTTAAGAAGTACAATAAGTGCATCGTAAAATCCATCGGTATTGATGATTATGATTGGTTTTACAAATTTACCAAGCCGTTTGAGCGAGATTACCTCCATGAGTTCTTCGAGGGTACCGCTCCCGCCGGGCAGCGCCACCACGGCATCCACATTATGTATCAGCAGTTCTTTTCTCTCGTGCATATCCCTGGTGACGATCATTTTCTGAACACCCGGATGGCCCCATTCCACTTTCATCATAAACTGGGGGATCACACCCTCCAGGTCTCCACCTTTTTCGAGCATATAATCAGCCAGGGCGCCCATTAAACCCACTGCCCCTCCGCCATAAACGGCAGTGAATTTGTTCTTTGTAAGTATTTCAGCCAGTTGCCGGGCTGCATCAAAATATTTTTGATGGACCATGCGGCTTGAGGCGCAGAAAACAGTTATTCTATGAAGCATTTTAATAAATCCTTTCTGCAATGATACAAGTATTTTTGAATTTTTTTACCATGCCAGATAAATTATACACTTCGGTGTAAATAAGGTAAGGCCCTACAGGTGCAATGTAATTATTGTCTGTTTTTCCATCCCATATGTAACTGCCTGATGTGCCTATGATTGTATTCAGGGCAAGCTTTTTAACAGGTCTTCCTGTTCGGTCGAGTATGATTATGCTGGCTACATATCCGTTATCCGGCATAGTATATGAAATGGTCACCGTATTATGTAACCCGCTCCCATCAGGTGTAAATATTTTCGGTTCAACGTTAATTGTATAATCAGGCTGATCATCGGTATTGTTTTGCGAATTGATCAGTCCTGGGGTTGCATACCCTGCATCGCCCGATGCACTGTGCCAGTTTTCCGGATCGCATGAAGAAAGGCCACTCCGTATGCGTTCCAGGGATACCCCTTTGGTGTTTGATGCAAGGCTAAAATGAAAATCTTTCAGGTAAGCAACCTCATCAATAATACTTCCTGCTGAATCTTGAATTACAATGACGCCTGATTCATTGGGCAGTGAAGGGAAATTACCCATTTCAATTAATGAATTCAACGGGCAATGGCTGTAGTATGCGGTTACCTTTCGGGGATATTTACATAAAACGGCATAACAATCAGGTTCAATGGTATAAGGATATGAAACAACTGTATATCGGGTACCTGATTTTTCTGTATATGAATTCTTCAATGCAACCGAAAAGCCTTTCAGGTCAATGGTTTTACCCGAGTTGTTGTATAGTTCGATAAAATCACCTTCGGTTTCATACGGATCAAATAAAATTTCATTGATAACCAGGTTAAGGCTGTCGCAACGTGAGGGCTTTTTAAAAGAATAATTCAGGTTTTTTTGAATGACATTGCCTGCGCAATCTTCTATTTCGTTGGATATCTGAAGCGTATAAGTAATATTCGCTGAAAAGGGTTCTTCAAATAGTAATTGAAGGTGCTTTCGTGGATTTTTACCTGTTATTATATAAAGGGGATTACCCATGCCATTATCAACCGAATAAGTTGTTGTATTCAGAAGGTTATTTCCTGTAACAATCTCGCTGAAAACAAGGTAGAGGCATGTATCGGAGATTATCGTGCATTTTAAAAGTTCCGGTGCCTCAAAATCAGGATTGGTTGATAAAACTGAGTTTACCAGGCCAGGTGTTCCGCCTGCCGCGTCGTCTGATGCCTTCCAGTTTTTAGCTTCGCCGCAGGGATTCTCAGTATCAATCATCTCGAGTGCCCAGCCTCCATCGGATTTGTTGTGATCACGGTACCATTTAATGTTATAATCTGCACCATGAATAATTTGTTGTTCCCTGTCCTTCAATATTATGGCCTGGCCGGTATTTGGAAGTTGCGGAAATGAGGGAAGGCCCATTTTCGCGATGGAATTTGGGAACAATTCTACAAAAGGGCTTTCGCATAAGAGCAGGTATTGTCCTGGTTGTAAAGCGTATGAACCAAGTATGGTGCAACTGTTTCCGACCATCAATTGCCACTCTTTCAGGTTTACCGGGTAACCGCTTCGGTTCAGTATTTCAATATATTCCACTTCGGGCAACATAACAGCAGGGGTAGGGTCGGCCATTATCTCGGTGATAATTATGTCGTTTACTTTAGGCCGATAAAAAATTATATTTGAAGAAAAAACAGGACTGATGTTACCGTAAACATCCTTTATTCCTGTAATTTTAAGGTATACTTCAGACAAGTCTGAAATATCTTCTGAAAGGCTCACAACTAATGTATTTCCGGTTATTGAAACAGAATCATAAGCGACAGATTTAAGGTTCGCCGTTATTTCTATTTTTAAATCGTCTGTACAAAAAACATTTTCATTGAAACGTATTATAATATTTTTGTTATCAGGAATTTCTGTTTCAATAAGCTTTGGTGGTTGAGTATCAGGAATAAAACAGCCTTCGATTTCAAGATCATCGAACCAGAGTTTTCTATCCTGCGAGGCAGAATATTTATAATATAACCCAAAATAGTTTGAAGTTTTCAGTCCCGTAGTATCTGAAAATTCCGCGATTAGTTTTTTTTCTGCGCCGGTTTCATGCAGTTCAATCCATATTTTCCATTCTCCATTCTTTGTCCGTTCTACTTCAAACCGGGCCGTTCTGTCTGTTCCTGTAAAGGTTTGCCAGTTATATCCGGTCGAAAAGGTTTCGGTTGTTTCATTACTTTTTGTTTCCCACAATTTTACGAGGTCATCATCACCCGTATAGTTCACTCCCAGTATCACTGCATGCACATTGCCCGAAGGGTGCATTTCACAAGCATCATGGTTTGCTGCAAGAAAAACCGCCCAGTTATTGTATGAAGAGGGCTCGTATTCATGTCTTATTGAAAATCTCCAGCATGTATTGGCCGAATCCATGTAAAGGGGATGATGAAGCAGAGATATACGGTCGTTATCGTTATTGATATTGTTAAATGTATGTTGAAGCGAAAAATTCCCGGAAACAGGATTGTCAGATGATACAGACCATCTTCCGGCAGCGCTTTCTTTCCAGTGTGATAAATCACTTGATTCAAAGTTTTCCTTAAGTTGTGCACTTAATTGTAGTGAAAAGCATAAAAAAACGATGAAGTGGTATTTCATTAATCAATTATTATTGCGAATTTTGCCTGTAGATTTGAAGTGAAAATATACAAATTACATTTTAAATTTCAATCCCTTTTAAAGGGATTTTGTTTTATATTGATTATTAACTTTAAAAAATTTCAGTCATGAGAGTCGCAATTGTAGGTGTAAGCGGCGCCGTAGGACAAGAGTTCCTGCAGGTTCTGGATGAACGGAACTTTCCGCTTGATGAACTGGTATTATTTGGTTCTGCCAGAAGTGCAGGTAAACAGTATGAATTCAGGGGAAAGAAGTTAACCGTGAAGGAACTCAAGCATAATGATGATTTCAAGGGAATAGACATAGCCCTCGCTTCGGCAGGGGCCAGTACCTCGAAAGAATTTGCACCTACCATTACCAAGCACGGGGCTGTGATGATTGATAATTCAAGTGCCTTCAGGATGGATGAGGATGTTCCGCTGGTTGTTCCCGAAGTAAATCCTGAAGATTGCAGGAACCGTCCCAGGAATATTATTGCCAATCCGAATTGCTCTACCATTATCATGCTCGTGGCCATTAAACCTATCCACGATCTTTCGCCCATAAAAAGGATACATGCAGCTACTTACCAGGCTGCCTCTGGTGCGGGAGCTGCCGCCATGCAGGAGATGGAAGACCAGACCAAGCAAGCCCTGGCGGGTGGGCCGGTAACTGTTGAAAAATTCAAACATCAGCTTGCATTCAATGTTATTCCGCATATTGATGTTTTTCTCGATAATGACTACACAAAAGAGGAAATGAAAATGCATTACGAGACCCGGAAAATGATGCATGCTGATATCGCGGTAAGCGCAACCACAGTTAGGGTGCCGGTTTACAGGGCGCACTCCGAGGCAATCTGGGTTGAGACAGAAGAAGCATTAACAGTGGAACAGGTAAAAAATGCAATGGGTAAAGCTGAGGGTATCGAAATTATTGATGACCCGAAAACTTTCAAATACCCGATGCCGCTTTTTGCTGCCGGTAAAGACCCTGTATATGTTGGCAGGCTCAGAAAAGACATTACCAATCCCAAAGGTATTACCTTCTGGTGCGTTGGCGACCAGATTAAAAAGGGTGCAGCATTGAATGCCGTGCAGATTGCAGAGTATATGATTAAAAATAAATTGGTTTAAAACAGAAAGTCATCATACGGATACCTTGTAATATGAATTTCTTTAACCTTATTGTAGAGCATCTCCCTTAGTTCTTCAATATTGGTTTTTTGGGCTGCTGAAATGAAAATACAAGGATCGTTGTGGCGGGCAATCCATGTTTTTTTAAGCTCTTCAAGCGAGAAATTGATTTTGGTTTTCGGGGTAAGGTCATCTTCGTCTTTCATGTTGTACGTATACGCGTCTATTTTATTAAAGACGATGTAAACCGGTTTGTTTACGGCATTGATCTCCTGCAGTGTCTGGTTTACCACTTCGATCTGCTCCTCATGGTTGGGGTGCGAAATGTCCACTATATGTAACAGGATATCTGCTTCACGCACCTCATCAAGGGTTGATTTAAAAGATTCGACAAGGCTATGGGGCAATTTACGGATGAAACCCACGGTATCGGATATAAGGAATGGCAGGTTGTCGATAATAACTTTTCTTACGGTGGTATCGAGTGTTGCAAAAAGTTTATTTTCGGCAAACACATCCGATTTGCTCAGCAGGTTCATGATGGTTGATTTACCTACATTGGTATACCCCACCAGCGCTACCCTTATCATTTTGCCACGGTTTTTACGCTGGGTGGACATTTGTTTGTCAATTTTTAAAAGCTGTACCTTCAACCGTGCAATCTTGTCCCTGATGATCCTGCGGTCAGTCTCTATCTCGGTTTCACCGGGGCCTCTCAGCCCGATTCCGCCTCTTTGTCTCTCGAGGTGAGTCCACATGCGGGTAAGACGCGGCAGCAGGTACTGGTATTGGGCCAGTTCTACCTGGGTTTTGGCATGTGCCGTCTTGGCGCGGCTGGCAAAAATATCAAGAATCAGGTTGGTGCGGTCTAAAACGCGGATACTCAGTTCTCTCTCTATGTTTCTTAACTGACTTGGAGTTAACTCGTCATCAAAAATGGCCAGGTCAATTTCGTTTAATTCAACGTATTCTTTGATTTCGTGAAGTTTTCCTGAACCAACAAAGGTTTTTGGGTTGCAGGCATCCAGTTTTTGTGTAAACCGTTTTACAGATATTCCGCCTGCAGTGTCAACGAGAAATGCAAGTTCGTCAAGGTACTCGTTCACGGCTTTTTCATCCTGTTCCTGGTTGATGATGCCTACCAGCACAGCTTTCTCCTGTTTAACTTTTGTAAAATACTCTGCCATTTAAAACAATAAAGATTATTAAAGCGCACAAAGATAAAAAGAATAAGATTTGTTAATATATCAACAGGATACAGAAGTTACTGCAAAAGAATAAAAACCTGTTGAAACACACCATGATAGCATTCCAAAACAATCATTGAAATAATATCACAAATACCTGGCTGTCAGTTAGACAAATTGCCTTAGGCCTTAATAAATAAAAAGCATTTTTTCAGGAAATAAAAGCACTGAACCGTGGTTCAGCTTACCTAATGTTCATTCTTCTGGCGCGTATTACATCGGTGATTGATTTTTTTAATGCTTCACTTGTATCGTATATCATGGTGATATCATCAGGGAACGGGAGTGGTTTAACCGAAACAGCTTTCAGGGTTTCTTCATCCAGAGCTTCAAGATCGCCAATAGCCCTTCCCGACCTGTGTTCAAACCTCGTTGTAGCCATAATCGGGTCTTTGCTGATCGCCCTTTTCGGGTTGTTTGATATAAGCTCCACTTCTCCTTTAAGGGTAACAGTTTTGGTTTGTATCCTTTCAATTACAGTACAGGTAAGGTCTTTGTATTTTGGGATCTTAATATCGTTACCGGCAGTGTCTTTCATCACGTTTCCCCTGCTGTCGAGCGCGTAATTAAATCCATCCTGAACAGTTTTCTTCACAAGGCGGTCAGAGTCGGTTACCCTTTCAGGCGACACATCAACGATCTGAAGGTTCACATCAAGATAATAATCAAAAACGGTTTCATTGTCGAGGGGCTTAAAATGATACTCTACCCATTCGCTGTTGAGACCTGTAGTGTTTATTGCTATCAGGTTATCAATAAAATCTTCGGGCAACCGTATACGGGTGCTGTTAATAACAGATATCAGTACACGGCTTATGCCCTTGTACCTTGATTCTTCAATGAGCCGGTCAAGATCGGGGAATGAACCTCCCGAATAGGTTGCGGCCCTGCTTAATTCGGCATTTGCCTGACGGTAAGATTCCTTGTTGTTATTTGCCATAAGTGCCTTGCCATGATCGTAAAAATACTCGGCGGCTTTACGCTTGGCATTTACAATCTGTGAATCGTAGTCAATATATTCATAATTCACCGATCTTCCCCGAAGTTTCAGCGGAAGTACTTTACGTACTTTTTCCTGCCTGTATTTCAGGCTTGAATAGCGCGAAAGGATTTCATCCCATGAATTTGGGTTGTTTTCAATGGTTAAGTATTTAATCCTTTCAAGATCCCTTTCATTGGCAAGTTTATAGGCTTTATCAAGCAATTCGGCATCTTCGCTGCTATTAGGGTCTTTGATAAGTTTTTTAACCGATTTGTCTATCAGTCCGTCATAATCGCCCCGTTGCAATAATTTCTCGGGAGAGGAGCATGCAACAACAAAAACAGCAAGAAAAAAGCCAGTGTATATTTTTTTCATGGCAGATGTTTATTATGTTTTGGTTGTATTAAAATTATGAAATTATACCAGAAAAACAATATCAAGGTTTCAAACAGGAATAAAAAAACCCTGACCAGTCTGTCAGGGTTAGTATCTTGTTGAGGAAACAGGTTACTGTAATACAAATACAATCGGGAATGTAAACTGTACTTTAACAGGTTTGCCACGCTGCTTGCCGGGGCTCCATTTTGGTGATGACCTTACCACCCTTAAAGCTTCCTGATCGAGCGAGGGGTCAACGCCACGAACTACTTTGGCATCAACCACGTTACCTTCCCTGTTTACAACAAAATTAACATATACCTTACCACTAATGCCGTTTTCAGCAGCTATTTCGGGATATTTAAGGTTTTGTTGTATCCAGGTGCGGAAGGTATTCTGGTCACCGCCCTGGAATGTAGGCATATCTTCCACGATAATAAATGCAACTTCTTCTTCTTCTTCTTCATTGAATTCAACAAACTGAACTTCCTGGTTGACATCGGCATCCATATTGGCCAGCTCAAGCTGGTCGTCGAGTTCAACATCGTCTTCAACAATATTCAGCTCAAACACTTGTGGTGGTGCGGGGGGAGGGGGAGGGGGCTGGTCCTGAGGGCGTGTGATCGGAATTTGTTCCTCATCTCCCACATCCTCTGAAGCTACATTAAAAATATTCTGTTCCTGTGGTCTGGTGCTCCATTCAAAAGCAGCCAGAACTATGGCCAGCACTACCACTAAACCTATTTCAAGGAAAAGTATCCTTTTCTTTTCAAGGTCGGCTTGTTTTGTTTTCTTTACTTCCATCTCTGATATTTTAAGATTTCAAAATTAACTAAATATGTAGTATTGACAAAATTTATATAAATATTTTTAACTATTGTCAAATAGTGAGATAAAATGTTAGATTTCAAAGAATACAAAACAAATACTGTACCAAAGTATGAGAATTTTCAAAGAAGTTTCACGATAAATTAGACTTAAGGAGGTAAAGAATAATAATGTTTTGCTGTTACGGCATGGCATTATAAACTAACATCCTGTCAATTGTCATACTGGGCGAAGTGAACTATCTATGTTGTTAAAATACAGATGTATATAACAGGAGTCATCCTGAATGTCCCATTCAGACAGGTCTGTCTGGATGACTCAGTCAAAAAGACAATGTTTAGCTACACACCGCTTTAAAGCGGTGTGTAAGATCGTTGCGCTTAGTATGCTGTTACTCAACATGAAAAAGAATGCTTGACATGACACCGATAATTTGTTACACTTAGTAACAGTGATATTTAAGGGTTAGATTTAAACTTATAATATCATTTTATAAGAAACGTTCAAATGTTATTTTAAAATGACAAAACGGGCCTCCGCCAACCGTTCCGGTCCACCGTCCCTGTATATAACCATCGAAAACCCTAAGTTCAATGGCTCCTGTTGCATTACCAAAATATGACAGTTGTTCATAATAAACATTTGCATTGGTATCTTCATTATCACCAACTATTAGTTTCCATTCAGAATATTTCTCTTTATAATTGAAATCATGTGCCCTTGCAGTAATGGTCCAGCACCCAAAAAGGTCTTTTCCGATTTGAATTAGGTTAACCCATTCGTTTTGGGCATTTACTTTAATAAGTGTGCCCTCTAACTCATCTGCAGCTTTAGCATGCAGGGCATATGGTACACTTAGCAACTGACTGGTTCCGGTAATGGAATATTCAGTGCCGCCGGCCGGGTCGGTTTCGGTTTTAATAAAATAAGGGCCATTTGCCCAGTCAATATTAGAAAAAGAGCCGTTTTGAACTGTCCCGTTACCTATTTCTATATTTACCAGCCCATTAGCATTGGTAGAAGGTGTATGATTTTCAACATACACTGCTGTACCGGTGACAGAATCCTGCAAAATACTTACCTGCATACCAACAGCCTGGCTTGATATTAACTGGCCGCTGCTGTTGCGAATTATTGCCTGGTAACTTAATTTTTCGGGTGCCTGTGAAAATAGGCATAATGTAATTTGGAGGGCAGATAAAATTGTTAATACTCTTTTCATTTTGGTTTCTCCTTATTTTTTAATTATTATGAAAGATTTTACTTCTTTATTATTTTGGATAACGCTTAGCAGATAGGTTGATGCAACTAGATTGCCCATTGCAATATTTGTCTGGTTATCGTCAATTATCCCGCTTTGTAAAATTTTTCCGTCCAGGTTGTATAATAGATATGACATATTTGAAATTTCAAATTCTTTCAAAATCAATGAAAGATAATCGGCAACAGGATTGGGATAAACTATGGCCGTAAGGGTAATTCCTTCGGCTTCTTCAATTGTTGAAACTACCGAAATCTCATAGGCTTGTTGTACCCCTTCCGATACCGAATAGTTGGTACCGGATTGGGTCAGGTACGTAACCTGTCCGACGGAATAACTCACCGAGCCTCCGTTATCCGAAGCATTGCCACCTGCGGCGTTAAAGCTTTCTTGTGCATACAATCCCAGTGCGGTTGTCAAAATAATTATTGCACTTAATTTTAACCTTTTGATTAGCATTTTTGACCTCCTTCTTTAATATGATCTTTTATTTTTCCGAATTTCAGCTTACCGAATGAAAGGATATTATTTTAATGTATCCTAAAGGTATACTGAAATCCGGATTATTGAAAGAATATTTTGTGTAAAAAAATTGATTAGAAAAATTTATCGGTTTAATCTGCAAAAATCACACTTTTTATTGTATATAAAGGTTTTATTGAATGGTATTCCCAGTTTATTCCATCTTTTGAAGTTACCATTGCCCCATCTTTACCGGTCACCAGCCATGTGTTATTGCCATAAGCAGCATCCCAGTACAAGGTTTGTGACATATTAAATGCTTCTTTCCAGTTGTTACTGGCGCCGTCAGGGGAAGTAAACACCCGGCCAAAACCGCATGCTTTTACAAACAATCCATTGGCATACTGGATGCCCCATATTTGCCATTCGGGACTGGTTACTGTCCAGTTTAAGCCATCGGTAGAAATATAGTCGTCTTTGGTCCCAACGACTACGATGCTCTTACCATCATAAGCTAAATCATTAAGTCTGTCTGTAACACGGCCCAAAACAGTGCATTTCTCCTTTTTTAAACCATCCTTTTCGTCCGGGATAAGCGAAATGATACGGTTACTGTTACCCACAACGTAGAATTTGCCATTTGCAAACCCTACACCGTAAAAATGGGTATCGCCGGGGCGGTATTCCGGGTCGAGTTCCTCGCCAAAATAGTGTACCCATGTTTCGCCGTCTTTTGAAAATGTTAGGGTTGCTGTTTTACCGACAGCAACAAACATTCCGGCGCCATATGCTACAGCCTGGTAGTCGCCATTTAATACACTGTTTGTGGCATTTTCGAAACTGTTCCAGGTTTTACCATCGCTGGTACAATGAGCTTTTGACCCGCCCACGGCAACGATTTTTCCTTCTCCATATGCAATACCGGCAATAGGAACAGAAGGTGTCTGAAACTCTTCTTTCCAGCTAACGCCATCGGAAGATGACAATACCATCCCGGAAGTATTGTTCATAATTACATAACCGGCCCCGTAAAAAAGTTTTACACCTTTAATTGAACCGTGTGGTTTTTCTTCCATTTTCGACATGTCCACCTTCTTAACGTCCAGAACTGAACCTTCTGTGCCCTTCTGTATTATCGGAGTTGAGGCTGACGAAGTTGCCGGTTTATCAACAGCCTTTTCAGCTTTATCTTTAATGTTCTTAAGGTTTATTTGGGCAGTTAAAGGAATAATCAGAAGAAATAAGCAGGTAAAAACAGAAATTATTGATTTCATATGTTACAGATTTAATAGTTTGTATTGAAGAACTTAATTAATATTTTCAGCAAAGGTAGGTTCAAACCCCAACTTAAAATGGTAACCACGTTCCATTGTTTGGTAACTGCGTTCCAAGATTTATAAAAAACAGGATATTAATATATTACAACCGGAAAAACAGTTTGAATGGTTAGTTTTTTGATTGATAATCGGTAGGAGTAGAACCAAATTGTTTTTTAAAACATTTTGTAAAATACGAAACGTCAGAAAAACCTACCATAGTAGAAATTTCGGAAATGGTTGCCACTTTGCCTTTTAATAACTGGACTGCCCTTTTAAGCCTTAGCGTTCTGATGAAATCTGACGATGACAACCCTGTAATTGCTGTAATTCTTCGATGAACGCTTGTACGTCCCATCAATAGGGCATTGCAAAAATCATCAACACTAAATAATTCATTATGAATATTATCTTCTACAATTTTTATTGCATTGGATATAAACTGCTCATCCAACGAAGTTGTGGTAATATCGGAAGGAATAACCAACAGCTCTTTCTGAAACCTGGTGCGCAGTTTGTCGCGTATTTTAAGCTGATTGGTTAATACTGCTTTAAGGTATGTTAAACTAAATGGTTTGGTAATATAGGCATTAGCTTCATTTTCCAAACCGGTGATTAAACTCTCTTCGCTTGATTTTGCTGTAAGCAATACAATTGGTAAGTGGCATATTTCGTGATGGTTGCGAATGGCTTTTGTTAAAGCATACCCATCCATTTCGGGCATCATCACATCAGAAACAACAATATCAACATGTTGTTCGAGAGCAATCTGCAAGCCCGCTTTGCCATTATCGGCCAAAACGATGTTATATGTACCTGTTAGAGATGATGCCAGAAAATTTTGGAGATCGTGGTTGTCTTCCACAATTAAGAGTGTATAGGCCGGAGTGGTGTCGGACTTAGGCTTTTTCCCGGTATTTGTAATATGAAATTCAGCAGGGTCTTCAGAGGTTTCATTAATCTTATCAACCATTATCCTGTTCAATGGCAGTTTTACAATAAATTCGGCGCCACCCATAGCGGAATTTCCAGCTTTTATGGTTCCTCCATGAAGTGTAACAATATCGCTGACAAGCGACAGGCCTATTCCTGTTCCGGAAACATTCCTTGAATTGGATGCCCTGTAGAACCTGTCGAATATGTTACCGGTTTCACCTTCGGGTATCCCTATTCCTTCGTCGCTAACGCAAAGCATATAATCATTATTACCGAGAAATGCAGTCAGTTTAACCCGTCTTCCTCGAGGGGTAAATTTTATGGCATTCGATAAAAGATTGGTAACAACTTTTTCAATACCTGCCCGATCGAATGAATACATATATTCATTTTCAATACCTTCAGTTTCTAGAATTATTCCCTTTTCTAATATGATCCCTTCGAATGAATTAACAACATCCTTTACGAGTGCGTTTAAATCGGCACACTCCGGGTGCATTTCAACAGCGCCCTTCTCCAATCGTGCCATTTGCAACAATTCGTCTATCATTTCCTGAAGTTTTTTCGCATTCCGCAACATTACATCCAATGTTGCCTTATCGCAGTTATGGGTTTCGATTGCCTGCAAAAGTGGTGATATAATAAGGGTTAGAGGTGTGCGTAATTCATGAGATATATTTGCAAAGAAGTGCGATTTCATATCGCTGAGTTCAGCAAGCATTTTGGCCTGTTGCTGAAGGAGTTCATTCTGAGTTTGAATTTCTTCTTTCTGAGAATTAAGCAGTTTATTTCGATTTTCAATTTCAAGTTTCTGGTCAGATATAATCCTGAAATCCCTCTGTTTGTGCTTTAGGCTTGAAAATATGTAAAAAGCAAGAAATAGTAACAGACAAAAAGCAATAATAAACGAAACGGCAATGTGTTTTTGCCTGGTTAACCTTGCTTGCTGTTCCAAACGAATTTTTTCCTGTTCAATTTTATCTTTTTGGTACTTATAGTCATATTCTAAACCAATTATTTTTTTTGTGCTGGCATCATTCTGTATACTATCGCTCATGGCCTTGTAAATTAACTGAAATTCATAAGCTTCTTTATACTTACCCATAGCAGCACATGCATCCGCCAATAGCTTTGAACTTTGCCAGGTTAAAGATTTGTCAGACATTTCCTTTGCCTTTATAAATGCCAGGTTACCATATAAATACGCCTGTTTCAGATCATGATGTTTAAAGCTTACCTCCCCAATTCCAATGTCACAACTTGTAATTACCTGTTTGTTTCCGCTTTCCTCTGCATATTTTTTCCCTTTGATAAAATATTCCAAAGCCAGGTTCAATTCATTATTCTTTAGGTATACATCACCTAAAAGATTATAATTATGGGCAAGGCCTCTGATATTATTTAAGCGTAAATTTATATCAAGTGCTTTTTGTGCATAAAAAACAGCGCTGTCGAATTCGTGAATTTCAGAATAGGCTATTGCTATGTTGTTGTAGCCCATGGCAACACCAATCTCATAACCAATTTCTTTCCTGAGTTTTATGGAATTTTTATAATGTTCAATTGCCTTATCATGGGCATTTATAAAACGATAAATAACCCCCATATTGTTATATGTATCACCGGCCCCGGCTTTGTCGCCAATTTCTTCTTTTAGTAATAAAGATTTTTGGTAGTACTCCAAAGCCAGGGGCATGTTGCCGGTTTTACGGTATATAAGGCCAATATTATTATAGGTAGCAGCAATCCTCTCTTTATTTGCTGCCCCTGCTTTTAACCAGAAATCGAGCGATTTTTGAAAATAGATGAGTGCGCTATCATTATTGCCCGTTTGATTGTAAGTGGCCCCTATACCTAAAAGGCAGTTGGCCTTGCCATCAAGGCTTTTAGCTTTTTCAAATATAGTTAAAGCATTTCGTAATAGTTGTAATGCTGTTGAATAATCGG
This sequence comes from Bacteroidales bacterium, assembly GCA_016936215.1. Taxonomy (GTDB): domain Bacteria; phylum Bacteroidota; class Bacteroidia; order Bacteroidales; family UBA10428; genus JAFGPL01. Next base: position 534 of record JAFGPL010000191.1, on the reverse strand, counting down.
ATTTTCTCATGTAATACACCCCGAGAATTCTCAATCCTTCAGCTTTTCCATAGGCATAACCACTGGTACTGCTTATTGAATCGGCAAGTGTTGAGTATTCCCGCATTTTTTCAAGATCGGTGCGGCTGTATTCAACGGCAATTTTATTCAGGAGGTTTATTTCAGAAGTATCCGTGTTTGTTGTTAGCAAAAGTTGTTTTAAGGAGTCCAGAGTGTTTTGAGGATATAACTTCGCAAATACAAAGAGAAACATAATCAGAAAGAAGATATTGCGGTAAAAAACGGTTATTCTCATTATTGTTCAAACAAAAAAATCCGGAAAATTTCAAATGCACATGCTTCTTTGATAGCTTTTTCAAAACGGTTTTAAATTTACAATTTCTCTATAAAAACCTAATGAAATGACTTATTAAATTCAATAGTTTATCAAAAAATACAGGTAATTTTTTTAAAGCAGGAGATACAAACTTCTGATTATAAAAATACAATATCATAAACTTAATGCTGAAAAAATCAGCATAGGGGAGTCGAACC
>JAFGPL010000190.1 GCA_016936215.1 Bacteroidales bacterium | reverse complement strand
TGACTTTCAAGACTTGCATGCCTTGTTCTTGACGCTTTCTTAGAAGCCACTTCTGAATAACAAGAGTTTTCTTAGAGACATTATTTATTCTTTTTAGTCATTTTATACTTTCTCCAGAAATAAAGAATTAAAGTGACCATAATCCAAAATGGCCAAATTTTTATTATAAAGAGCAGGAAATCAACAAATCCGAACCAGCCTTTAGACAATGATTGTTTTAATCTTTCTGAAAATTTATCCCGCTTTGCCGGATTATATTTAAAATCCTTTTGCTTAGATATATTTAAATCAAGAGTGCTGTAATCAACCTGGTCGCTTAAATATTTTAATCTGCCTGTTGTGCTTTCAATTTCTTCCTCCAAACCACGTATTTTTTCTTCAATCTCCAATATTTCTTTTACACTATTAGCTTTGTTCAGTAAGTCGTTGTATCGTTTTAGATAATTTCGCTTGTTTTCAAGTCTTGTTTCCAGGTCAATAAACTGGTCTGTTACATCCCGTGCATCAATCTCTTTGTAAATTATCTCCCCATCACCTGTTTCGATATCAGATATGAACTTCTCGAAATTCGCACCGGGTATCCGTATTTTCAGGACATAGGATGATTCCCAGTCTGAATTGTTTAAACTCTCGTTGGCATAATATCCGACATATTTTTTTACTAATGTATCCACTCGCAATTTTGTATTTTCAAGTTCTGAGACCCGAAGCCCCAAACGTCCATCTTTGATAATTTTTTTCTTAATCACCTCCTGCTTTTCAATTTGATCAACCTGCGGAGGTGGTTCATTTGGAGATTGCCGTGTTATAGGAACTATTTCTTCCGAGATGTCAGCAACAGCATAAGAAGCTTTATCTGTCTGTTTCTGATGGCAGGAAGTAATCAGAATTGTAAAAATGAATAATGACAGTATCTTTCTCATCTTATTGTAATTTAATTGTTTGCATACATCTTTTTAATTGGTCACAACAGTCGGCAAAATAATAAGTTGGTGATTTCGCAGGCGTTTTCATTCCGCGATGAAAATGCCAGAAAGAAAATGAAAACTTCATAATTTACAGATTACCAATTTATTATATTTTGTATCAGGTTGCTGTTTATATTATTTATCATAATGAAATCTGCATGCGTAGATTAATATTTCATCATCTCGATATTGATATACCAATCTGTGTTCCAAATCAATCCGACGAGACCAAAATCCTGCCAAATCATACTTTAAAGGTTCTGGCTTACCAATCCCTTCAAATGGTGTCCTTTGAATATCCTTAATTAACTCATTAATTTTCCGAAGTATCTTTTTGTCCTCTTTATGCCACGACAGATAATCCTCCCAGGCATTTTTTGAAAATGTAATTTTCATAACTCCTCAATCAGATCGTTCGTAAGTTTTTCTCCATTTTTCATCTGATTTATAGATTCATATAATCTATCCGCATTTGTTTTAGAACTTAATAAATGTACAGTCTCCATTATCGAATTATATTCATCCAATGAAATCATAACTGTACCCTTTCCTGTCTTTCTCTTTACAATCAAAGTTTCGTTATTGTCCTCAACATTATCAAGGTACATTTTTAACTTTGTTCTGAATTCTGAAAAATTTGCCGCAATCATAACATACATATTTATGTAACTAATAACGTACAAATATAAGTACTTTGTGTTAAATATCAAATTGTTTTTTTAACCGGTGGTCTCTCAACATTCCGCATAAACATCTGAAAATTCGTATCTCCTTCCCAAAAAGAACAGATATTTCGCCTATAGCCCGCACATTAAATCAGGATTTTTCACTATTTGTCTTATAGCCAGATAAAAGTTTTAAGAAAAACAGTTGTTTCGTTCAGGAAATGCCGGGGCAGTTTACAATAATATTTGTAAGAAGTCAAGCATTTCAACAGGTTGATAACAGGGAGGGAGAGTTGAGAGATGAGAGGTGAGGGGATGAAAGGCTTTAGGCTTTGGCTTTAGGCCTTTAGGTGAAAGAGAGAAGGGTTGCAGGTTCAAATTCTGTAATGCTTTAGCCAGTATTTCTATTTGGGGACCGCTTCGTTCCTTATGCTGGCGCCGAGTCCTTCGCCATAGGCTTCGGCCGCCGGCGATAGTTTTAGCGTAGGCTCCGCGATGACGTTGTAACTTTCGGGTTTCGGGTCCCGGGGTTTAAAGACAGGTTAGCAGACAGAACGAATATTGAGTAAATTTTAGACGTGCAAGGGCATAAATATAAATTTATTTTATATTTTTGGCCGGAAATAATGCGGGAATAGCTCAGTTGGCAGAGCGAAAGCTTCCCAAGCTTTAGGTCGCGGGTTCGAATCCCGTTTCCCGCTCAAAAGATTTTTATAACCAGTTTAAAGTAAAAGACTGTACAACTTTTGCGAGATTGTTTGAAAAACAAGAGTATAACCCCTGTTCTAATGCTTTTTCAATTTCTTTTTTAAAAGACATGTTTTTCTTCGATTAATCAAACCTGCCCAGCCAGAAATGTAAAAAAACATAACCTTTATCTATTTTTTAGCGGTTTATGTTATTTTTTATTTATTTTTAAACCGAAAATCTACTTAAAGCTATCATTAGCAATTAAGGAGAAGCATTTTTTTTCACACCTAAAAGTATATTATATTCTATGAAAAGAACTTTAATTATCTTATTAACCTTATTTTCTGCCTTAAACCTGAAATCTCAGGACACACTGAAAGCCAAAACAGGCAGTTTTTCTACCGAACTCAATGTTAATTTGTTTCAGGGCGAATTAAGTTTTAACAATTCTGTCAACCAGGTCAAGCTAAGATTTTTTGACCGTAATGACAGGTGTTACCGGTTTGGATTTATGTTCAACACCGAATCTCAAAATGAGACAAGCGAATATATATACAATACCACACCAAGGGAATACAATTACAAATCCAATATCTACGAATTGGCTTTGTCTTTAGGCAGGGAAAAACACTTCAACGGTACCAGGCGTTTGTCCCCTTTTATTGGATTTGATATAACATTTACAGATTCCTGGACAAAGTATATTGATGAAGATGAGTATATGAAACTAACTTACACAAATGTAATACTCAAAACAGATATGGTTGAGACCTCACAGGGTTACTATTCAACAACAAGTATCGGTAACAGGGCAAATTATTCATTTGGCCTGAATTTTCTAACCGGTTTCGATTTTTATATAAGTAAACACCTTTACCTGGGATACGAGTTTAATCTCGGGGGAAAATACACCGTCTATAAAAAGATGGAACTTGACAAAGAAATAAAAAGCACCTCAAGTAGCAGCTATTATCCATCTCTAACCATACCAGATGAAAGCAGTGCCAATGAGTTCAATTTTGGGCCATCACTAATGAACGGGATCCGTGTAGGCTATATTTTTTAATACCAGATATTATGAGAATGAACAAAAATAAATATGCAGCAATCAGCCTTTTTGTGTTTTCTTTATTTTTATCAGTTTCTTGCGAGAAAGAAGAAGACCACCCTGAAATACGTACTTTGACACCGGTTGCTTATTCCGGTACAGAAGCATTGCTGCGGGGGTCAATAATTCAAAAAGGCTCTTTCGAAATTCTTGATTATGGTTTTGTTGTAAAAAACTACTCGTCAAGTTCCTCTGGTTACAATATTTCCTTAGGCAATAACCCGGAAAATGGCCCTTACGAGTTTAAATATTCAGTCACAGGCAATTTTTCATCTTACTATTATATGGCATACATCACCAACACTGAAGGCACCATATATGGAGATACGAAACAGATAGATTATTTACCGATAAGTATTACGGGATTGAATAAATTTATTGTAAATGTTGGGGATACAATAACCATTTATGGAAAAAACCTGGGTACCAGTCCCGGTTCTTTGAAGGTAAAAATCGGTTCATTTGAGAATCAGGTTATCGAAGCTAATGACACTTATATCCGGTTTATCGTTAATGCATTCTATGAATCATCGTATAATAACCGGTACTCTGTATATCTTATTGCCGGAAGTGATGGAAATAATTATAACTGCGGCAGCATAACCATACTACCTTACTTTTATGATTTTTATCCAAAATCAGGAACTTCAGGAAACACATTATATATATACGGAAATTTCCTGGGTGGCAGATCGTATTATGTTTATTTTGATTTAACAAAGGTTTATGCTTCGGTTTCATCCAATGGATATATATATACTACTATCCCAACCGGAATGACTGGTGCTGTGACCATAATGGTGGAATATGAAGGGGGTGGCCCTTATACTTTCCCGCAACAATTTATTATAAATTAAAAACCATTGTTTACAAGATGTCAAAGATACGCTTTTCACTACTGCTGATTATTGTATTTCCATTTTATATGTGTGAGAAGGATAAGGAAGTACACCCTGAAATTGAAACCCTGGAAGCAGAATCACGCTCTGCTGCAGAAATAATTCTGAAAGGCAATATTATTGAAACAGGAACATTTGAAATACTTGATTACGGATTTATTATCGGTTCTATACCAATATACTATGATGATTTCAATTTTTCATCTTCAGAATCAGACAATAAGATTTCACTTGGAAATTCACCCGTAAAAGGTATATTTGAATGCAGTTACACACCCCAAAACATTTATACAAATACATATCAAACTTATCTGACCAATAGCAAGGGAACAGTTTATGGCGGTCAGCAAACTTTTGAGATATTGCCTCTGCATATATATGGAATGTACCCTTCCACAGGCCATTCAGGTGATACCATCAAAATAATAGGCGAAAACTTTGGAGAGAATGCTCCTGCATTTTCAGTAAAATTTCAAAATATTGCAGGCAAGATTCTTGGTGTTAGACCAAACGAGATGGAAGTGATCGTTCCTTCTCTTACTTATACCTACAATACAGTGTATATCTATATTGGGACCAATGATTATTACTGTGGTGAATTCAGACGTATAAATTAGTATTCGTCTTCCTAAGGGTGACATTTCACACTGGTGGGCAAAATCTGACTTTTTATTTCACCTGCCAGTATACCAGTTGTTAAATTCTGCTACTATGATGATAACATCTTTATAATCCAGCGGGTACTCGGCTGTGTTTATGCGTTGAATCAGGTCCGGGTATTCTTCCATATAAGGGTATAACCTTTTCGACGAGAAAGGTATGCTCAACTGGTCAACCATTTGATCCCTTACAATGAAAAGATTTTTAAATTTTACGTCAAGCAGATAAATCCCTTTACCAGGAGAGAACACCGGCATTTTTGGAAGTGAACCCATGACATTTACTGGTGAAGCAAATGGAAATGCAGCACGTTCGTATAGATAATATAAACTCACCTCACCCTTAAGTACCGGACTTAGTAAATAGGTTACCTTGCCTTTTTTGACATTTTCAAAATAACCGGCTTTATGGCTGTATAGTTTGTATATTTCTTTGTGCGAAATGGTTGTAGTTGAAGGCGATGCAAATGAATATTTAAAATAAACCGGCTTGTAATTGAACCCCGTTGATGTAATCATGCACAATAGCGTGTCGCCTTTATAAGTGAAGATGGTGTCCCAGGTATTTTCAACGGTATAGTCAATGAAAGTAATCTTGTTGAGTGAATCGGCAGAAATAATTGAATTCCCGACCAATACTACCTCGCTGATTTTTCGTTTGCTTAATTTTTTGTGATAAATTGTTTTCCCGTTCTTAAACTGGTTGAAATAAATATTGTCTGCACTTACCTGAATTATATCACACAGAATTTCATCCCCCTTTTTCGTAATAATTTTATCCTGCGAATGCAAGCTTTTTGATAGAAATATCAGAACAAGAAGTAAATAATAATTTTTCATTTAGAATTGAATTTTCACAAATATATTTAAAAGACAAATAATCACAAAAAAGGAAAAGTAACCTGCCTGAGGACATGAATCCCATTTTAAAAAGCAATCCGTTTATCAACAAAAGTTTTCCAGATAATTTTAAATACAACGCAACTCTTTTAAAGCAATAACTGTCATTACATTAAAATCAATGTTTGTTGATTAAGATAAATAACAATTGATAATCACTATTGTCCGATTATATTCTATACTGTTTATATTTCGTGCCTACGGCACTGTGAAATAAATATACAATTGCCTGTTCTATAAATATTTTGTACCTACGGTACTTATTTTCA
>JAFGPL010000189.1 GCA_016936215.1 Bacteroidales bacterium | reverse complement strand
TTTCCGGAAACTAATGTAAACACCCATGTTTTTGTCGAACAGATCACCCATATCAACAGCCAGGGTTACCGAAACGGTGGCATGTATGGGTGTAATATCTGAAAAAACAGATCGCAACATGAACGAATGTTGTTTCCGGCTTTGTGGGAAGGGAACGTAATTGGTTCCCAGGTTTTCTGAAAAAGTATAAAGCAGGGTATAACCCATCCGGCCAATTTCGCCTTCTATACCGCAGTGCAATGCGGTTATTTTATTATTGTCAATATACAGGTCTGTCCATTCCGGCAGCAACACAGGTGATGTAATAAGGGGTGTTCCGATAGTCATTTCGCCATTGGTCCACCCCGCTCCATAAAGGCTATTGTTAAAGTAATTGTCATTGCCGGATAATACAATCATGGTGGAATCGGTGTGGAGTTCAGCTGTCGGGCCGCTCTGATGCGTTGTATTGATAAATTCAAGCAACATACCCGATATGATTCGCTTATTTTCAAGTCTAAGTTTTATGCCCCATAATCCGTCGCGTATATTTTTGAACTTCATGCCACTTTCATCTTCAAAAATGGTTTGCCAATATACAGTCGCAGTGATAGGGCTTTTATCATAAGATATGGCAAAGTTGTTACTTCCCAGGTGGTTTCCGACTGCATTTACTTCCATATAAGGTGCATCTGTATTGGCACCCCTGCCGTTAAGCACTTTAAGAAACGTATGCAGGTCGTGGGGCAGTTTCTGGCCGGGAAAGCGAGAGGATACCCCTCCCCACTGGGCGAAATGATGCAGTCCATATTCAAAATGCACGGTGCTATTGCCGCCGAGTTGAAGGTAAAGGTATTTATGGTGCAGCCAGGCATCGGCATAATAATCATTGTCTTCTAACCATCCATGGTAAATTCCTCCTCTGAATTTCAAAAATCCCTTTGTAAAAGGTACAGTTGTGTAGTCAGGAACAATCAGACCTATTTTGGGAATGGGAGGTGCATTACCCGACCATAGTAAACCACCACTACTCAGTGCACTATCCTGGTTACCATGTATCTCTTCCCATATCCCTCCCTTTAAGGAAAGGAATCCAAATTTCAGGTTGCCATAAACTTGTTGGAAGTTTATCCGGCTCTTTTTTGCCAGAAAAGCATTAATGTCTGCACCAAACGAAAGCTTAATATTCCTTGTTATGCCTGCTTCTCCTGAAAAACCCGTTCGCATGCCAAAACTGGGAGATTGCAGCGGAACAGTTCCTGAACGGTTTGAAAAAAGCCAGAATGGGCTTGTTTTGCCGGTAGATAATAATACTCCGGCTTCAGCAAAAAATTGAATGGTATCAACAGGTACCTGCGAAATAACCGGCCGGTTAACAAACATTACCAACAGAATCAGTATTGCAGATGTTTTAACCTTTAGGTGTATAAGCCAAATCATAAAATGTCTTTTATATGCCCGATCATTTCGCCTGCCAGATTTGCCCTGTCATATTCCCTGGCCAGACGCAGACCGCCTTCAACCATGGTTTTATACCTTTGCCTGTCTGTTTTCATTGATTGCACTTTTTGCAGAAAATCGTTTTCATCCTCAGGTTCGAAAAACAAGCCTGCTTCATAGCGCTCAATAATTTCCCGCGCTTCTCCGTCCACTCCCAATAGAATAGGTTTACCCATGGCAGCGCATTCAAAAATTTTCGATGGGATTACGGTTTTAAAAGTTTCGCTTTTTCGCAGGTTAATTAAGGCGCAATCGGTTACCGACAGGTATTCCGGTACTTCATTTTTGGGAATCAAACCGTAAAGACTGACATTGGTTACCTGTTCCTTTTCAATCAGTGATTCCAGGTTTTTTCGTTCTGCTCCCGATCCTATCAATAAGAAGTGAAGGGAAGGATCGGTGATTTTTTTTGCGGCGTTGATAATAAAATCGAGTTTATGAGCCATTCCCATGGTACCAATAAAGCCAAACACGAACTTTTGTTGCAGCCCGAGCCGGTTTACCAGCGTGATGTTTTTTTCACGGGGAATAAAGAGTTTTACGTTGGCACCATTGGGAACGACCCTGATTTTTGAGGCATCAATGCCACGAGCAGTGATCCTTGTTTTAAAGGTATGCGTGACGGTGATGATCAGCCGGGCCGATTGATACAGACTTTTTTCGATCCACGACAGGAAGTGCAATAGGGCAGACTCTTTCAACGCACCCACGGAGACAATTGACTCGGGCCATAGATCCCTTACTTCCATCACCCATGGTTTTTGCTTAAAAAAAGAAAGCCACCTGGCAGAAACGGCTGTAAAAAACTGGGGTGACGTACCGATTATAACATCGGTATTAATGCGTAAGCCGGCAAAAAAGGAAGCTATGGCAAAGCTCAGATAATCGAGAATACGTTTAGCGAATCCCTCGTTGGCGGTAATGTATGTCTTAACCCTGATAATGCTGATTCCGTTAACATTTTCTCCGGACCTTTTGTTTCGGTATCCTGCAAAAACTTTTCCGTCGGGAAAGTTTGGTGCACAGGTAATGACGGTCACTTCGTGTCCCAGTTTAGTCCATTCGCTGCAATGTTCGAAAGTCCTGGTAGCCGGAGCGTTCACTTCAGGAGGAAAATTATCGGTAAGGAATAGTATTCTCATGGCTCAATTAAAACGAATCACGGTATTTAGGGTTGAACTGAATTTAATCTCAAATGCATCAGCTGTCAGCAACGAATTAAATTGTTCCGCGAATAAATATTCAACCGCTGAAATATGGTCATACTTTTCAAAGTGTATGCTTATTCTGTCAGCTACAATGGCATTGTCGATCAACCGGGGATTTGTATGCGGGTGGAAATGTATAAATGCAGTACATTCATGTTTTTTCTTACCCGTAACCTTGTCTGAAATCGTTAGACAATCTGATGAAAATTCAAAATGACGCTGGTGAATAAGGCCCTTATGCCTGTATCCATTATGTGTGGCAATAATGCCGTTCTTATTTTCCTGAAGTGAGGTAATCCAGGCTCTGCGGGCAACCCTGAAACCGCCCCATACAGCTGAAGAATCGACATTGTTGATGACTACAGTATTATGTGCAGCTGTACTTCGTTCAAATTGCCGTCGTTCGTTTTTTTCATAAGTGGATATCCCGGTGTCGACAATTACCGGTTTATTTCGGTAGGTCAGTACAAAATTAAAGGTATCTGCATGGGCATGTCCGGGTTGGTATGCCGGACCTATCGGCCCTACATCAACAATGCATTCATAATCACCTGCATTGATTCTTCTATATCCCGATTCTTTCAGCAAGTAAGGAAAATGCTGATCATAATTTGCAGCAAAAAATCCCAATTGAAGAGCATATCTTTTCAGTTCATTTGTTTTCGGAGAAATTCCGGGTGCGGCATCGTTGAGAAAGGGTATTTCACCGTTGGTAAACGTTATGTTGTCAAGCCATTTCAGCATGCGAACTGCATTTTCCTGCAATAAATCCAGTAATTTCTGCTGGTTGGGCATGGAAGAGTTGTTTTGCAGCAGGTTTATACAATCGAGTATCCGTTCCAGTATGATCTGATGATACATAGGGCTTCGTTCGAAGTGACCCCCGTCGGGTAAAATCTGTTCTTTGATTTCGTGCATCAGAATACTGAATGCCTTCCTGTAAAAATTCAGATTTTTAAAATAGTATGCCCCAAAAAGTAATGAAAAGCCATTTTCAAGCAGGTGATTTCCTAACAGGTGGTATTCGGGCTTTTGATATAATAATTGATATTGGTAGAATAAAGACCTCAATATTTCTGTATTCTCAATGTCGTGGGTTTTAAGAAACTTAATCCAGTTTATACCCCTTAAGGAAATCGGGTAAGGTTCCAGGCCTACTGACCGGGGAGTCAAATGATTTATAAAACTTGAGATGAATTGCAAGCCGGTTCCCTTTTCCAGGCCAGGCTGAAGCAGAAAATCCATATAATTAAGATGGTATGTCCAGAGTTTTCCGAAAACATTATAATTCCAGTCAATCGTTTCAGGATTGTCATAGGTATAGTTCAGGTTCAGGATAGTGATGGATGAGTTATCCAGCGTCTTGTTCTTCTCAATCCAGGGTGCCAGGTTCAGTTTGGCTACCGTAATATGTTTATGAAGTGCTTTTTTATTACCAGGGATTTTTCTCGGAAACACGTTTATTCTGTACCAAAGCTGATAAACCAACTGGGATATTTTCAGATGTTTAATGGTTTGGTAGTACAATATGATTTTACCTGATTTCAATCCAGCGTCCTTCTTTTAATGATTGAATTGCGGCCAGGGTAGCTGATGTTACGTTTACAATTTCATCAAAGGGAATAATGGGTATGCCTGATTGCACCGATTCTGTCAGCTGTTTAAACTGCCTTTTATGACCTTTATCCAACCTGGTTTTTAATTTTGAAAAGCCTTTTGTTCCATATCCTTTCAAGGACCTCCAATTATCAACGATCAGGGTTTTTTCCTGGCTGTATGCCTCAATTCTTTCTTTAGCATAAGCTTTGCTACCGTTTGCGAAATAGTTAATGACGGCGTTGGAACCATTTTCAAATTTAAGCATGATACTTGCATTGTCTGTATTTTCAGCAGGGTTAATGCCCATACTGTTCATACAAACAGCAATAATTTTGCTGCCGGTGAGATAAACACATAAATCGATATAATGACAGGCTTCCCCAATAATGCGGCCTCCGCCAGTTTCTAAATCGTGAACCCATGAATTGGCTGGGATTGAACCTGCATTCATGGTGGCTACAATGTTTTTAGTACCTTCGCCCCAAAGCCCTTTCATTTTACCTGCCAAAGGAGCAAACCTGCGGTTAAAGCCCACAACAACAAATAATGCAGGATTCCTGCGTTTTTCTTCAATGATAGTGTTTAATTCATCGTTAGTCAGGCAAAGTGGTTTTTCAACAAAAACATTTTTTCCAGCCTGCAAAGATTCTATAACAAATTTTGCATGTTGGTTATGGCGTGTAGTTATCATTACTGTATCGGTTTCGGTATCATTTAGTATTTCGCGGTAATCCGAAGTAGCCATTGAAATTTTTCCTTTTTTTGCCAATATTTTTGCTGAAAGACCTCCGGCACTTGCAATAAATTTTAAGTTGGCTCCGGCGGCGTTCATGCCTGGTATAATGGTCGAGGAGGTAAAATTGCCCGCCCCAATGATACCAAATACTCCCCTTTTGCCCTGAGCATTTTGCGCCGTGATGGTAATTGTAGTTTTTTTCTCAGCATTCAGGGGATATACCAGGACAGAAGCAATTGAGCCTTGTTTGCGCATATCACCGTATATCTGACCATAGTTGTCAAGGGAAACACGTTCGGTAATGAACGGTTTAACATTTAACCTACCGGATGAAATGGCATACAAAATGGATTCAAAATTACGTTTTTCGGTCCAGCGGACATAACCTAACGGATAGTCCTGACCTTTTTGTTCATAATTGTCATCGTAGCGACCTGGTCCATAGGAGCAGGATACCTGAAAAGAAAGTTCCTTCTCGTAGAAATCGCTTCTGCGGAGGTTTAATCCAATAACACCAACGAGAACAATACGTCCTCTCTTGCGACACATCTCGGCAGCCTGGTGAATAATTTCGTCGCTTTTGGAAGAAGCGGTAATGATTACGCCATCGGCGCCAGTTTCGTCTGTAAACTGTTTTACAAAAGTAACCGGGTCGTTGCCTTGTGAAGGGTTAAAGGCAATAATGCCTTTGGACAAGGCCAGATCAACCTTTTGCTGATCCGGATCATATCCAATTACTTTACAGCCATTGGTCATAAGCAATTCTGCGGTTACCAGTCCTATAAGACCCAAGCCTATTACAACAATGGTTTCTCCCAATGTGGGATTGATCAATCGTATTCCTTCAAGCCCTATTGATCCGATTACGGTGAATGTCGCCTCTTCATTGGTTACATTTTCCGGAATTTTGGCCGTCAGATTTTCGGGAACACATACAAATTCGGCATGATTGCCGTTTGAGGCAACACGATCACCAACGCATAATCCTTTTACCCCTTTTCCGACAGCCTCAACAATCCCGGCATTACAGTAACCCAAAGGAAGTGGTTGGTTTAGTTTATTAAAAACTGCTTGCAGGGTGGGCTGTAATCCATCTGTTTTAATCTTTTCCAATACCTGTTTAACCCTATCGGGTTGTTGAAGGGCTTTTTCTAAGAGATTGGCTTTCCCGAAGTCCACCAGCATACGTTCAGTCCCCAACGAAACAAGGCTATGGGTTGTTCTGATCAGCACACTGCCATTTTTCAACTGGGGTATAGGAACTTCCTCTAGCAGGGTTTTGCCGTTCTTAAGATCCTGAATAATCTGTTTCATCAGCGAAAATTATGTTTTTGCAATCTTGAAAGAATAATTAAAGAGGTTAACTTTTATGGTTTATGCGGGTAAAGATAGTCCATCACGAAATATCCACTTATTATATTTGATAAAATCTGCAGCTATAGCTGGATTTATTAAAGAATAGTCAAGGGACTATATCGAATCAGAAAAGTTCACGTGATATTTTGTGTGCTTCGCGTGCAAGTTTCCATTTGGCCTTGGCCGGAATCTTATCAACCGATGTATGCATACAATGTGTGACTTTTATGGATGGTTCGTAGAAAATTTTCATTCCTTTTTGCTCAAGTTGTTTACTTAAAAAAAGTTCTTCGTCGAACAAAAATGTCGGTGCCCATAACTCTTTGAAATGATCAAAGAATAATGGTCCTAAAAGGTAACACGATCCATGCCCCAGGAAAATGGGTTGTGCAATTTCACTTTGCCCATTATCTTTTCGCGAGGTTAATTTACCGGACAATTTTACCATTCTAATGATAAGGTTGGCGAAAAGATAATTTGAAAAGTAAAGATCGTAGATCATTTGCCTGAAACGACTGATTTTATTGATCACATGAGGATTCTGGTGTGTGCCGTCAAGCGTTATGATGTTAGGTGAAATCACAGGATAGGATTCAAATATTTCCTTTTTGTTTAGTGCCGATTGAATGAATTCTTGATGGTACAGCAAATCATTATTTCCAATGACCACGAAATGCTTTTCCGGGTTATTTATTTCTGAAATTCCCAGGTTAAGACCGCCAAAATAACCAAGGTTTTTCTCAGAACGTATGATCCTGACATTTGAGAATTCGGATATTGATTCCGACAGTGCCGTGAAATCCGCAGCCTGTGAAGCGTTGTCGATAACTATGATATGTGATGCTACGCCGTGGTGGTCTATTTGTTGAATACTTTTCACACAATTAATTGTGGTACGGTAGTTGTTATAATTGATAAATACAAAATAGAATGAGTTCATAACTTAAAATGCTAAAAAGTATCGGCCTTTTTCTTCGCTGAGATATGGGCTTTCATTTTCTTTTCAAGATGAATAATTTGTTTACTGAATAATCTGTTTTGCAGGCAATAGAACCTGAAATTTCTCCATAACCTGCGTTTGTATTCATGACGGTGTGGCCAGATTTCGAAATAGGGATTATCCAGAAGGGTTTCCTCGAAGAACCGGTAGGTCCAGCTGTTTTTATGGAGCACATAGGGCAGACAGGTTTGGTCGCGACCTCCATATTCCAATACCTGTTCCCACCAAAGCAGCATTAATTGCTTAACAGTCGGGTTCTGGTTGTCCCGAAGGATTATTTTGTTATCCGAAAGACCGTAATCAAAAGGCATATTGTTTTGTGCATAGTTGTGACACTGACGGATAAATTGAAGCGGTTCCCCTTTTTTTGATGCTATGCAGGCTGCAAATTCACGATAAACACAATCCCTCCTGGGATGTCTGAAATTGACCAGACCATGATTTCGATACCTGGATAAAAAGGAGGAGAGATCTGATTTGATCATAACGGTCCCATCGATATATAGACTGTAATGATATTGTTTTAGTTCATGATAAGGCGCCAGAATCTTGATCCTTCTATTCGTTAATGAGGCACCTTTTTCCCGGATATCTGTTTTAACGATCTGCCATTTCTTTGATTTTATTCGGTTATTGTTTGTGAAGCAGACATAATCGCATCCCCGTGTAAGACAAAGAGGATCCTTTAGGGTATCATAATCATTGAAAATGGCAGTATAGATAACAGTGTCTTTCATAAGGGTCATAAATTCCAGTTGATGGTATCTTCCATAAGTTTAATTTCTCTTGCTTCTTTTGTGAAGATGCTTTTGTATATACCACATCCGGCATGATTGCTATAAATCAATCCCTGCAACCAAAGCAAAGTAACTGCAAGTACGATTGCTCTGAAAAGGTTGCTCGATGCATTTTTTAGGAGTAATGCAGTGGTAATAACAAGGGCAAATGAAAAATAATAAGAAATCCTGGTGATATTCAGGTTACCCGAAGCAAATAAGAAAAGTATCAGTCCAACAAAAACGGCATTTAC
Organism: Bacteroidales bacterium; assembly: GCA_016936215.1. Classification (GTDB taxonomy): domain Bacteria; phylum Bacteroidota; class Bacteroidia; order Bacteroidales; family UBA10428; genus JAFGPL01. The sequence goes on along the minus strand of JAFGPL010000189.1, from coordinate 5,517 downwards.
CACAATACGGTTATCGATCAGTTTATGATAGAATATAATAATTGAGTTGAACGTTATAAAAAACAAAACGCCAATGCCGGTAGTGGCTTCTTTGGATAGAAGGTACTCCGGTCTCTCGGCATATTTATTGTAATATGGAATGATAGAAAACAACGGTTCACGGATGGTTGCCCAAAAATCCAAATAATATAAAACGATCATGCCAACAGTAACAATAATATATACCCAAGGCTTTAAGCGGGCATTTAAAATCCAGTAAAAAGGTATAACAAATAAGGCCGAGAAATGAGCATTGGCGGCCAGGAAAGCGCATATCAGAAACTTAGGAAATTCCCGTTGAGCAATGAATTTAAGCGAAAACAAAAAAATACTGATGGCCAGGCTTTGCCTAACCTGGTCAAAGGTAATAAAAAGGTAGCCCAGGGTAATAAAAAAAACAAGTCCTTCGTGTACCACCTGGTGATAGTTAAGTGCTTTGTAAAAAAAGAAAAGCGTTAGCAAGTAGTAAACAGCAAAAACCCCTATGAATCCACGCGACCAGCCGCTAAAAACCTTACACAGCCCGAAAAGAAAAGGTTCTTTAAAGAAGATGGAGTAATCATTGCCGGGCACAAGAAAAAAGTACTCAACGATGCCATTATAGTCCCAGCCAATATCGTAGCGTAGTACGCCCATAATGGCCAGCATTCCCAATACTATCCACTTTGACCACCTAGTGTTATTACGGGTCAGGTAAAAAAACAATGGAACTATAAGCGCCAGGTTATATAGGATAAAGGCTCCTGTCATGGATTTAGTTTCAGCAATTGTCCATAAGTATTGTCAAAAATTGAAGGCAGGAATACTTCATTCCCACTTCCATGATGAAAAGTTATTTCACCAAAATAAACCTGTTCCTTGAAGTAATATAAATCAATCCTTGCGTATTTAAACGGAGTAGCCAGTTTCTGTGCCAGGTTAATCATTTCATCCAACTTCTCAGGTGCTTTAAAGTCCTTGTCAGCATTTCCCCATATTGGTCTGCCTTTCTCCAAAGGGCACCAGGTAAAGGGTAGCAGATTCCACTGAGAGTCGTAAAAATTACGTTTATGATTGGTAAATCGATCGATGTCTAATTGAATGAACTGCACTGTACCGTTAAAACAGTGAAACTTGTAATCCATCGGAAGAGAATTACTTTCATCTGTTAATAGCTTCTCAACAATTATCCGGCGTTCTATATTCTTATACTGGTATTCTTTGGTTATATAGTAGAAATTACGTTTCAATAATTCTTTGAGTTGGCTGTGCAATTGGCCATAGTCAGCAGATCTTTTGTCATAGATGATCTGATTGCCTCCGCTGTTATGGTTGGTTTTAACAATAACAGGATACTCAGGAAGATTCTCAGGAGTAATTTTTTCGGGATATCTGGTTTCCATTACCAGGGGAATGAGGTACTTTTCACCGGCAACTTTTTTGATATATTCCCTGACTTTATATTTGTCTGCGCAGTCAGTCATTAAATCTCCCTTTTCATGGAGTTTAAGCCACAGAATCTTCTCATTAAGGCCTGATGGGTTCTTGAGGTCAGGTAATTTCCCATGGATGCGTTTATACAGTAACGAAAGGAAAAGACTATCCGGCAACAATCTGAATCGGATGATGTCCCAGATAACTTTAAGGGGGTAAATCAGCATAAATACTAATTTATCCTGATAAAACAATTGTTTTAGCTTTTTATAGATATTTCTTTTAATCATTGGGTTGTGGTAAGTATTTCCCATCCTGGAGCAGGTTTGGCTTTTACGGCAATACGTGTCAAATCCTCATGCCTGATTTCGCTATTATTTAGTGTTATTTTGCTCCCTAAAATGGTGTTGTTGTCCAGGTCCCTGATCAAAGGGATTCTTTCGGTTTTAAGCGTAAGTAGTTTACTGATTACATAATCATTCAGGTAAGCATTGTTGGAGAACAACATTACACCAAGGTTTAATGGTTCGGGGTTGAGCGGACCGTTTCCCTGTCCACCAATAATACCATCACTTAAGGAAAAAATCTCCCGCTGTTCTTCGGTTAGTATGTTGCCATTGCTGGTGCCATATTTTGCAATAAGATTCAAATCAGAAACCATGCGCCAGCAGGTATCATTGCCATACCACGCAGCGCCTATATAATTAGTGGGTGTAAACAATGCATATTTCCAGAATGCAACTGCACCAATTCTAAGCATATTGTATAAAGGCTTCCCACGGTGTTTATTAATTAAATCCAAAAAACTTTCCGTCGCGTATTTAAGCCGGTTTTTGCCAGGATAGCAGTCACCACCCATTTTATCTCCTCCTTTACGATGGTGAGGCAGAAAGTCTTTATCTCCGTTAATCCCCACCAGTATTTTCAGGGCGCCTGTAATTCCTGCTTTTTGGTGGGTTTTAATTTTAGGCAGGGTAATAATTATGTCATGTTCAAAGATATCTTTTGTAATGCAATACTTATGGTACCCCTTGCCATGAGCTTCTTTCATTCGCGAAGGATCATAATTGGTTACCCTGAATTGGGTTTTTTCCAGTGTTATGGGTTCCAGGGCACTCCTTCTACCAACATCAAAAATGAGATAGTCCGACAAGGGTGCTTTATTTTCAGTTAATTTATTCTTGCTGAAATTCATCGAAACCCGTCTATAATCCTTGATATTAATGGGTATATCAAAATTATCAGCGAGTTTTTTAATTTCTTCGGTAAAAGGTTTCTTTATCATTTTATCCCAAAGGCAATCCTGCAGGGGGGCATCTCCAATGGTGATAGTTTTTGGCCTGAAATGCATTAGAATATATCTGGACACGGCTATAATCACTTTGGGATGTGTACAAAGTGCATATTCATCGGATTCCCGGCGGTCATGTAACACCCAATTTGGCTTCAGTAATACACGTTTGTCATTAAAGTCGATGCGGTTACCCATTATTTCCTGAATCGCAGAAAGCAACAGCTCTTCGTTTTGGTATATTCCCATTAGCTCATTGAAACTTTTACGGTTCTGTCCGTCATTAAACGAATGAATATTAACGTATGTGTTGTGTTTTTCCATTTTAGATCAACTTGTTTTTTCGGGTAATGTAAACCCGGTAAAATAATTCGAATACATAGGTCAGAACTGCGCACCAGGCATAAAAATAGAGAGATTTAAGATTTCCGGTGAAATAGCCAAGGGCAATGACTGCTAAGTAGAAGAGACTTGTGTATAACATTCCTTTCAGTAATAGGACATATCTGCCATTTGCATTAATACAATTTACAGCAAGGAAGTAGCTTACCGTAAAGGGGGGTATGGCAATCAGAATAATCCGGGTCACCTGAACCACGTATGGCATGTTTTTACCTCCCAGGAGCACTGTAATAGGATGAGCCAGAAACATAGCAGCCAGTGTAATAATGGTGGTAAAGGAAAGCGTCAACCACATACTTTTAAGCATAAAGGGCATGTTCTTTTCTTTTGCTATTTTTGGATATAATGCTTTATTTATAAGATTAATAGGTATGGATAGCACACCTTTCACCTTTAAGGCAAGATCAAACTCTGTAACTGCACTATGACCTAGTAAAGAACCAATCAGAAGATAATTAGTTTTATCTTTTATTGCAATTACTACTTCAGAAAGGAACAGGGAATATGACTCTTTTAACTGAAGTTTTATGGCATTTACCGAAGGTAATGATAACCTGATTTTGAAGGTTGATATAACAATGTATAACGAAATGATGCCGGCAATAAGACTGCCAATTCCATTGATTATCGGTACTTTAAGGTAATCTTCAGGCGATTTTATCAGTGCAAAGATCAATACGAAAAAGATAATCCGGCTCGTAAGGGTAAGAAATGTAATGTATTTCATTTTTTCTATGCCCTGATAAAACCAAACCGGAAAAATGAAATCATATAAACAAATCCAAAGTGATAAAATGAATAGTGCTTTATAAGTTGTTCCTTCAGGTATGAAATAGAGTACAGAACTGAGGATAATTACAGATAACAGAAACAATGATCCCTTAATAAACAGCACGCTGCTCACTATTTCATTTAGCTTTTCAGGTACATCGCGGTGTATGCTCACCTGTTGGGTTGCTGACATGCCAAAACCGAAACTTACCAGGATAAGCAAATAGGAAACAATTACCTGGGCATAAATTACTGTTCCAAAAACCTCACTGCCAAGCGTTTTTATCAGGTAAGGGTATGTTGCCAGGGGTATGAGCAGATTAACCAGTTCCAATATGCTCAGGTATCCGAAATTTGCGACCACAATCCGGTTTCTTCTTATTCTGCTCCGGAAAAGTTGCCACAGATCTTTTATTTTCAATCGATTAAGCATATATAAAGCGCTGCATAGTCTTTTTTCAGAAATTTCAGGTTCATGACCGGGTGTTGACTATGGGGTGATGACTTAAGCGTCATTCCGATTTTACTGAATGTTAATTTTGTTCCAATTGGCATACATAACCCAAATTGTTCCCACCAATCCACCTGCAATGCCAAAAACAATCAACAATGTTAGTTTGCTAATATTTGACCGTTTGGTTGGTATGCTGGCCGGTTCAAACACTGTGATGCAAGGAGTTTTCTCCTGTACTTTCAGACGCGCTTTTTCTACCTGCTGGGCCAGGGATGAATAAAGATTATAGGTAAGCGATTGCTCGTTTTTCAAGCGCTCCTGTTCAATCAGGACCGATTCAAGGATGATGTTCTTATTTTGATCAACATATCGGGCATACCGTTGCTGGGCATCGAAGTATTTCATTCTGGCATCTTCAAAAGCAGTAGTAGCAAAACGCAAATCCTGCTGTGCTTTATTGGTTCGGTAATTGACTATATATTTTTCGAGTTTAACTACAAGCGAATCGGCCAGGACGGCTGACAATATCCTGTCCTGCATGGTAACACCTGCGGTAATGGTTCCGTTTTTTTTATCAATGGAAACACTTATCCTTTTCTTTAACCTCGAAAAAATCCGGTATTGATGACGTGTAAGCCTATAAGGATCAATGCCTTGGATTTCAACCCCTTCTTTTTTATGTAATAGCTTGTCGGCCAGTTTAAGTGGACCGTAGACCATGGCTGACCACCAGGGCTGCCTGATAACTTTGTCGAGGTAGTTGTAAAGGTTTTCATATTGATCATTGTCTAGGGGCATGGTTATTAATTCATACATAAATGGCAAACTTTGCACAATGTCGGGATACAACGCAAGGCCAATACCATCTTCTTCGCCGGCATTGATATTAATACCAGCCAGCGCTGCCAAATCACCAACATCGCCGGTAATGCTGGATTTGCCACCTTCAGGAGCCATTCTCACTGTACAGGTATATTCTCTTGGAATGCTGAATCCAACAATCAACCCAATGGCCATGGCAACAGCTGTAGTCCTGATTAAGAACCGCCGGTTAATCCAAAGTTCATGGATGAGCTTCCTGATATCTATTTCCAGGTTGACTTTTTGTGGTTTTTCTTCCATGGTTGATGCTGATGATAAGTTTTGA
>JAFGPL010000188.1 GCA_016936215.1 Bacteroidales bacterium | reverse complement strand
TAGGCACGTACGGATTTTGACTGTTTTATGAATGCAGAAATATCTGACCAATTTACAAATTATTTGTATTAAACCGGATTATCCACCCGGTTTCTTTAATCCCGGTTTGCGCATTGGTGTAACCGGGTTATCAAACTCTTTTCTGAGGCAGTTGGTTTTCCAGCTTAATGCCTCTTTTTTTGGCTCAACTGTGCCTTAAATGCTATATTGCTGGGCGTAGTTTTATTAACTCATTTTAAAAATAAACTATCTGTTGATGCAATAGTATCATAAACTGTCTCAAATTCATGGATATCTGTCAATTGTCTATAGTAGAAATTAAAATATATTGAATCAAATCGACCTGAAACCGGAACTGTATCATAATATTCATCTCTAGACTCAACAATATTTGAGTTAATCTTTAGTCTATAAAATCTCTTTTTTGCAGCTTTAAAGTCAAAATCCCCTGATAATTTATAGGCGTAAGGATTAATAGAATCATAAGCAGTCAAGTTAACAGTTGCATCTAATGGGTAATAGGGTTGTCCTTTTTTGCCAAAAATTTCATATCGAATTTTATTGAGACTATCTAAATAATAAATTCCCAAATCTGGTTTATATGTTGCCTTATCAAGGTTTAACTCAAGTTTAAAGATATTGTATATACTATTAACTTTGTCAGGCTCTTCCGTCATGGTTAATACTAGTCTAGATTTATTCTGTGCTGTATCAATGTCCAATACACCGAAGAAGTCCTTTGTTAAAAAATAATCTTGTCCAAAATGTAATTCCAGTTTACCATATTGAATTATGTCAATAGGCATTGATGGAACTTCCCGATAAGTTTTACAGGAAAACAAAACTAAATTAAAAGCAAGCAGTAATAGTATTTTTTTCATGTTCTTTAGATACTAAATTTTGCGTTATTTTTTAACCCAATCAAATCATTTCGAAGCTGCAGAGAAATTACGCACAAAAACATCCAAATATATGTACTTTTTGTTCCAAAGGTACATATATTTCTCATATAGCATTGGTTGAGGTTTTGGGCTTAAGACTTTAGGCTACAGGCTTTAGACCTTTAGAACTATTACGTTAAGTTGCGCAGTGCAAATGCGAAGCAAAGCAAAGGCTGTTTTATTTTATTTTATTCAATGCCTGTATAAAATTTTTCGAGTCAACTTTTAAATCCCCGAATTCAATTCCATCTTCAATGATTACGGGCATTGCATCTTGTAATTCTGTTACAATTCCATTTTTATCCACAAAAATATTTAGTGGAAAACTAGTTGTAAAATAATCGCAAAATTGTCTTGCATTCACAATATGAGTAAAATTATACTTCTTTTTATTTAAGAATTCAATCACTTTATCTTTTTGATCAAAAGTTATTGCAATAAAATTTACTTCGGCATATTCAGGTAATTCTTTAATTTTATTTAGTTCGGGTATCTCAACTATACATGGTGCACATGCTGTAAACCATAAATTAATCACGGTTGGCTTACCTTTGAAATCCTGAACTCTAACGGCCTTATCATTTAAGTCCATAAGTTCAAAATCAGGAAGAGGTTTTCCTATCAATCTTTCTTTTTGTGCTTTCTTAGCATCATACTCTTTATAAGAAGCGCTATCTATTATTTGAATATGAAATTCATAAATCAGACTATCTTCCTTTTCTTCTTTGTTTATGAATTCCTTAAATGCAATTAGTCCCATTTTTTGAAACCTTTCTGTGGTTTCTTTCATTGTAGCCTCAATTTCTTGTTCACTTATTACTTCTCCATTGGAGTTTTTATAATAAACAGTTTTTGTAGTCTCTTGTCCATATAAAACCAGTTTTGCAAATAACAAGAGAATTGTAAGCGATTTTGAATAACTCATGGTTAAAATGTATATAAAATATATATGCCGTTTGAAAAATAGTGTACCATTTATTCTAAGAATAAAATTAATCAAATCAATAAATTCCAGCTTATCTTCCTGGGTATGTATGTAAAAAAAAATTTTTAATGTGCTTCATTTGCATGCTCTGGTTTATAATTAAGCATTGTGTTGTTGCCTTTAAAAAGCAGGGTAATTTACGATAATAACTGCAAGAAGTCAAGTTTTTCAGAAAGATAGTTTTAAACAGGTCGGGAAATGAGGGGGAAAAAGGCGTTAGGCTTTAGGCCACAGGCTATAAGCCTTTAGGGAGAGAGAAATGGGATTTTGGTTGCGAGCTAAAACTTTTGGATAACAAATTACCCTGGTAATTTCTATAACGCGTATTGAGCGATTGTGCATTATTTGTTTTTTCCAATCACTTTATCAAATCTGCTGTCTATACATACACTTAAATCAGTGGTAATGAATTTTCCATCACAGAACAAACTAAAAATGGTTGCAGGTGTCGGCGCGGATTGAGCCTTTTCCAATGTATCAAGCTTTATAGTCTCTAATGGTAAATTCCTTTTTTTTGCTGTCTCTGTCAATGAGGTTGTTACATGAAATTCGGAAAACGGGCAACGGTTAGAATAATAGACTACCAGTCCACTTTTGTTCTCGCATTCTCCGTTTTTAACTGAATTTTTAAATTTAGGGTTGTCCGCTTTTAGATTAATCTTCTTTACCAGTAAACTAAATCCGGATGAAGTTTTCTCACAAGTCTCAAATCCTTGTCTTAATAACCATTTGGTGTCACTCATGAAATGAAACTTTGTTGTTCCCACGACAGTTACCAATCCATCTTTTCCCTGAGTTTTTGCATCTTCAATCGCAAGTCTTAATAATTCTTTTCCATAACCTTTTCCTTTGTACTGGCCTGATACCCAAAAACAATTAATCAGCAAATAATTCGGGGCATCAATAGGCACCCAACCTTTCTCGGCTGGACCATACTCAATAAATACTTTTGCCCTTGCATCAATCCTGCGAAAGACATACCCGTTATCAAATTCCTGTCTAAGCCAATTCTTTTTCAATTCATAACCATCCTTGCACTTTTTATCAGAAAATGCACAGCAGATGTGTTCTTTGTCAATATTTGATTTGTCAAGCGTTATTATTTTTTCCATGTTTCAGTTTTCCTTTAAATTCTGTCAAACTTAATCTGTTTAGGTGACAATCTTATGTCAGCAGTTATTTTTATGAAATCCGGCATTAACGCATAAAGCACCGGTGATTAAACGAAAAAAATGTTTATTGATACGGTTTGATGGATAAAAACAGTGTTTGTCCGCATTTTTCTTTACTTATTATGGATACTATGTCAGAAACTGTATTCAAAAACACTTCTTTCCGAATAAAATATTTTTCAAATTTTAAACTCTCTGAAATGAAAAGGTTTAATGATATTACGCCGCCTACGGGGTTCAAAATATCACCATCAAATTATTCTATAAATATTTCGCCTCTAACGAGGCTGAAAACAGCAACTGTAGGTACAAAATATTTGTAGAACAGGTAATTGTATTATTTTTTCAAAGTGCCGCGGATACTAAATATAAAAATATAGAAATAACCCGGACAATATTGATTTAATAAGTATTTTTTGTTGCGCTTCATGGGCCAGTCCCGGTTTTAAATTAGCATTGTGTTGCCACTTGAAAAAGCAGTGTAAATTACAATAATAACTGCTATAAGTCAAGTTTTTCAACAGGATAGTTATCAATAGGTTTTGGGTCCCAGAAAACCTTTAACGGCCGAAAAATTTTAAACCTGCTTTTAATACCATTTAAATATCCTCAGCCCGATAAAAGACAGCAGCAAACCAAATCCGCTCAGCACCATAAATTCAGGAATTATTTCTTTTATCCCAATACCCTCGATGAAGATACCGCGGATATTGTCTGTTAAAATAGTGAGGGGCAGTTTTTGAATAAATGGTATCACCACATCCGGAAAATTATGATAACTGAAGAAAATGCCCGAAAGGATGGTCATGGGCATTGAAACAAAATTAATGAGCCCGTTACCGATGTTTGAATTTGCCGTACGTGAGGAAATGAGCACTGCAATACCCATGAAACAAATGTTGCCGGCAAGGAACATCATAATAAACGCAACCAGGCTGCCCTGTATGGCAAGGTTGAAGTAGAACCGGCTGAAGACCAGCAATATCAAAGCTTCAATTATGGTCAGGCAGAGCCTCGAAACAAAATGGGAGACGAGGAAGTAAGATTTTTTCATGGGTGTGGCAACCATCCTTCTCAGAAGTTTACGCGAACGCATATCAATAAAAGTATAGCTGATACCCCAGAGGATGGAGTTCATAATGCCAATGGCAATAAGCCCGGGTACCAGGTAATCAATGTACCTTGTACCTACAGTGGTTAGAGGTTTAATTTCAGCGCCCTTAAAAACGTATTGTTCCTTTTCGATAGCCGGGGAGAGTATTAGGTAATTCAGCCTGGCTTCAGCCGTTGCAGGATCGAAATAATAATGCAGGCTGTCGGCTTTCTCCGTAATCATTAACGATGTCTGCCCGCGTTTGACCATGAGTATTGCAGAGTCACGGTTCACGGTAATTAGCCGGTAAACCTGCCTGCCGGTCTTTTGATCACCGAGTTCTTTCCTGTAACCCGTGATGTTACCGGTTAAACTGTCGTATAACGGTTGTGAACCTGCCAGAAAATCGTTGAGTTGAGGATTGCCGGGCGAACCATTCCTCACCAGGGCGATGGTTTGCACGGTTTCTGCCTTATTGGAAAAAGCCACTCCCAGCACCCAGGCCATGGCAATAGGAAAAATAACAGACCAGAAAACCACTCCCGGTTCACGCAAAAAATCTTTAAACCTTATCAATATCAGTTGGTACAGCGGGTGGTTCATCATGGTTTATTCATTTTCTGAAAAGGTTCTGCCTGTCATTTCAACAAAAAGGTCTTCAAGGGTCATTTTCCTGCATTCGAGGCTTTTGAGGGTATAACCCAGGGCATGTGTATGTTTCATGAATACCGGCAGCGTTTCTACAATTTCATTGATAATAAGCTTGCACTTGCCCGACTGTTCATCCCATTCTATATTTCGTATGCCGGGAAGGCATGAAAAATCGGGTTTTTGTTCGGGGTTATCTGGAAAAAATTCAATGATTTCGCCTGAATTGTTGCCCGATAATAATTCATGCAGTTTACCGCGGGCAAGAATCCGTCCCTTGTGCATGATCACAATTTTGTCGCACAGGTACGAAGCTTCCTCCATGTAATGCGTGGTAAGAATCATGGTTGTTTTTTCACGCTCTTTCAGGTCAAGCAGTATTCTCCATATTTCACGCCTCGAAGCCGGGTCAAGGCCGGTGGTTGGTTCGTCGAGGAGCAGGATGCCGGGCTTATTGATGAGTGCAATACCCAACGCCAGTCTTTGACGCTGTCCGCCTGATAAATTCACGGTATACGACCTGGTTTTCTCCTGAAGCCCTGTGAGCTCAACAATCTCGTCTACCCTTTTGCTGCTCTCGGAATAAAAAGAAGCGAACAACATAAGTGTTTCTTTCACAGTAAGCTTATCAATAAAACGGGTTTCCTGTAAAGAAATACCTATGGCACGGTGCAAAAAATCTTTATGCCTGCCCCAATGACTGTTCAACAGAAGGATTTCACCACTGTCGGGGTGCTGCAAACCTTCGATCATTTCAACGAGGGTGGTTTTACCGGCCCCGTTAGGCCCAAGCAGCGCAAGATATTCCCCCTTTTTCACAGTCAGCGAAATGTCATTTACAGCATGCACATTTTTAAAGCTCTTGCTGACATTTTTTATCTCAACAATATTTTCCGATGCCTGTTTCAATATGCCTGAAATGCTTTACAGTTGATATTACTCCTGGTACTGTTCAACTTTGCCTCCTACCGAAGTATTGATGACTTTTGATGCAGGGTTACCCTTAAAGCTCAGATATCCGCCTGTTGAAACATCTGCAACCAGGGTTTTTTCCACCTGTATTTTTGCTTTCGCGTTGGAAGTAACTTTCACATCAATTTCATCGCTTTCAACATCAAATAAAGACAGGGTTGCGCCTGTGGCCACGGTAGCTTCCTGCCGTACGGCATAACCTTCGGCCGCGATTAAGGCTCCTTCTGTAAGGTTGCTTTTAAGAAATTTAATATCTATATCAACATATACTTTTGCACCAGATTCAAGGTCAATGGTCAGTGAATCCTGCTTCATCAGTGCAGATGAAGAGATTTCAGACTTCCCTGAAGCCTTGATGGAAACGATCTGTTTATAAAAAAGTTTAACCATGACCTTGGTTCTTGAGAACGAGGTTTTTTCAAGCCGTAATGTAAGCACACCGTCCGCGACCTCTGTGAGAACATTGTCAGGGGTTGTACCCTGTGTATTAATTTCGGCCGATTCGCTCTCCGCTTTTACCAGTTGAACAAGGATGCCGTTTTTAACTTCAATCTTACTGAACTGTCCAAGGTCCCTGGTGGCGGTGTTTTGACCCGACATTGTTATTGCCATCACTAAAAGGGATGCTGTCAGGATAAATAACTTTTTCATGCTTTTAAAAGTTAAAATTTTCTAAAATTAATGATATTCCAAATGTGATAAGCAAACTTCACAAATAATTGTTCATTGTTCTGTATGATGCATTTTTCAAACGAAAATTCTGATTGACTATTGTGGAAAGAGAAAATTACTTATGCACCCTGGTATACGTTTACAGAATTTTATTACAAGGGCATATCGTCAAATTGTAGCAGAAACCTTATATTTACAAAATAGTAAAACAATTTTTTAACCAGAATATGAAACACCCTTTTGGAATACGACAGGAAGAGGAAGAAGAGATGAATGTTCATTCTTTCAGCCCATTGCAAAAAATGATTGATAAAAAATTCCTTGAAGAGAGAGCGATTTTTCTATGGGGGGAGGTTAACGATGAATCGTCGAGGGATATTGTAAGTAAGCTCATTTACCTTGAAAAGCTGAAACCGGGTGAAAAGATTACTTTTTTTATCAACAGTCCCGGCGGCATGGTAACATCGGGGATGGCCATATACGATACCATGCAGCTTATCAGCTCGCCTGTGTCAACAGTTTGCATGGGCCTGGCAGCTTCTATGGGCTCTATACTGCTTTCGGCGGGCACAAAAGGTGAACGGTGCATCTATCCTTTTGCCGAAGTGATGATCCACCAGCCAAGCGTAGGATTAATACGCGGCGCTGCTGCCGACATCGAGATACATACCCGTCAGATTATCAAGACGAGGAATATTTCGGCAGAAATACTGGCCAAAAACTGCGGGCAAACCACCGAAAAGATATTGAAAGATTTCGACCGCGACTACTGGATGGATGCCCGCGAGAGCATAGAATACGGTATTGTTGATAAAATCTACTCATTTTAACATCATGCACGATGGGCAACCAGCCTACCCGTGAGCAGGCATTTGAACTGCTGCTGAAATATAACCAGGGCGAAAGCCTCATCAAACATGCACTCTCTGTGGAGGCTGTAATGAGGCATTTTGCAGTTTTAAAGGGTGAAGATGCCGATAAATGGGGTATCATCGGTTTGGTACATGACCTTGATTATGAAAAATACCCAGACCAGCATTGTACCATGAGTGAAAAAATACTGTGTGAAGAAGGCTGGCCCGATGATTACATCCGCGCAGTTATGAGCCACGGATGGGGTATTTGCACCGATATAGAACCTATGCACCCGATGGAAAAGGTGCTTTTTACCATTGATGAACTCACAGGATTGATAACAGCCTGTGTATTGGTGAGGCCGTCGAAAAGCATCCTCGACCTGGAAGTAAAATCGGTAAAAAAGAAATGGAAACTTCAGGCATTTGCCGCCGGTGCTAACCGGCAAGTGATAGAAAAAGGAGCCCTGATGCTTGGCATAGAGCTTGATGAGATTATAAAAGAAACCATTGAAGGGATGAAAAAAGTTGCTGCAAACATTGGATTAAACGGCAACTGAAAATCTTTTAGCGGTATTGGATTTTTAATACCTGGCAGACATAAATGCCGATGTTGGCGGCATACCAGGTCCAGTAACCAGCCAGGAGTTCCGAATCAAATGAACCGGTGAGATTGAGAATCCAGTATGTTGATGTTGAAACCAGGGCAAGAGCCGATAAAAAATACAACAAAGACCTGTTTTTTCTTATCATTAATATTACGGGGACCCACAGACCGGAAACCAAAATTATCAGCGATAAGAACGGGTTGTTTTTAAATGCCATAATACCTGCAATAAAGCTGTAAAGAAAGCATTTATATCCATAATACATTTCGGAACTACTGCAGCAAAATGAATACCCGTTATCTTTGTAACAGGGAATCAGAAAGCTTACAAAAAAAACCACGAGAAAAAAGAGCTTAATATACTGAATGTTTTTAAGACGTGCTGGTTTGTCTGTGCTCATCGCAAGAAAATATTCCGGTTCGTATTAATTTTTGAAGATAATCAAATATAATTCAATATATAAACATCTGCAAAATAAGTAATTAATAATAGTATTATATTTGTTAACTTGGTATAAACAATTTCAGCGAACATGGAAACAGTTGGGCTTATCCCGGCAGGAGGTACAGGTGAACGTCTTGGCAAATTACCATGCAGTAAAGAGGTGTTCCCGGTTGCAGATAACGACGGTAAAATATCTGTTATATCACAACGGCTTATCGGGTATTTCAAACTTGGAGGTATTAAAGACATCTATTTTATCATACGAAAAGGCAAGTGGGACATTCCGCAATATTTTGGCGATGGCAGCGAACAGGGTGTAAATATCGGTTATCTTATCATGAACCTTCCTTATGGTACACCTTTTACACTTAACCAGGCCTACCCGTTTATAAAGGATAAAACAGTAGCATTGGGTTTTCCTGATATTATTTTTCAACCGGAGGATGCCTTTAAACAGGTGAATTTAAAACTAACTCAAAGTAAGGCCGATATTGTGCTGGGCCTGACTGCAACAGACCAATACCAGCGATCGGATATGATCGAATTCAATAAGGATGGTTCAATAAAAAACATAATCATAAAACAAAACCGGCCAGACCTGCGGTGCAGTTGGTTTATTGCCATGTGGGAACCCTCTTTTTCTGCATATATGAACCATTACCTGGCGAAGTTTTTAAAAAAATACCCCGATGGAAGATATCTTGCAGATGATGGCCAATTGAGGGAACCTTTTGTGGGAGATGTAATTCAAAATGCCCTGAAAGACGGTTTAAATGCAAATTACGTTTTGTTTAAAAATGGCCGTTACCTTGACGTAGGCACCAAAAACGAAATGGCAAATACCCTTCAGGGCAAAACCAATATCTAACCATCTAATTCTTTAAATCCCTAAGTTAAGGATATTTACAACTATCCCGGTTTGTTAATAAATAAACCGGTTTTCCTTAGATATAAATTATATTTTTGCCACCATGCAGGAGGATGCAATGGTAAATAATTTCAGGCTTTACATGGCTTTATTTTTTTGGATGCTTTTGTTTGTTGTTCCAGGCAGCAGAGTAGCATGTGCATTGCCTGTTGATACTGTCGGGAATAAGGCAAATCTTTTATCCGATTCTGCCAGGGTGTATTATCTGCTCGCTGCAGCAGACGAGATAAAGTTTAAGGACACCAGGGGTGCATTGGTATTGGCATACCAGGGCCTTGATATTGCAGATCAAAAGGGATATAAAGAAGAACTGGCTGCCACACACAAATGCATTGCTTCCATTTATACCATACTGGGCCATTACGAGAAAGCCCTTGAAAACTACCTTGCTGCTTTAAAAATTTTTACTTCACTCAACGAAGAAGGACAGATAGCTTCCTGTAATCACAGCATTGGCGAAGTTTTTATGCTCACAGGCGATTACAGCCAGGCTTCGTCATTTTTCTCAAATGCCCTCGAAATAAATAAAGCATTAAAAAACATCTCCGAAATATCCATGAACTATAAAGGCATTGGCAAAGCTTTTGTAAAACAGGACAGCATAGATAAAGGCCTTTCATATTATCTTGTTTCCATGATGATTGCCGACAGCCTTAAAAACACCAGCGAGGTGATTGACCTCTTAAACAATATTGGCGAAGGGTACCTGAAACTTAAGAAATATCCTGTGGCCCTTGATAATTTTAAACGTGCTGCACAATTATCATTGCAGGAGCAGCATATGTTTGCACATGCATTGGCAAACCTGAATATTTCAAAAGTTTACCTTAGTAACAACCAGTTTTCTACGGCTTTGAAATTTGCATTAAACAGTTACCGCATTGCTTCATCAGAAGGGTATACGCAGATACTGCACGATACAGAACATACCCTGTCGCGTATTTATGCATCGGTTGGAAATTACCAAAAAGCCTACCAGCATTACGTTAAATATAAAGATTTATCAGACAGTGTTTTTAATGATGAAACTTCGAAGAAGCTTGCCATTATGCAGGCAAAATTTGAAATAGAAAACATGGAGCAGGAAAACCAATTGCTGCGATTAAAAAATGAAGAAAACAAAAGAACCATTGCGCGTAAAAACAAAATCGTTACCATTACAGTTTTATTAATCACTGCATCTTTCTTCCTTGTATTTCTTTTGCTATTTATTAATAAACGGTTCAAAAATCTTAACCGTTTGCTTGAAGAGCAAAGCAACGAGCTGAAAGAACTGAGCCTGCAAAAAGACAAATTCTTCTCTTTTGTGGTGCATAACATTAAAAACCCTTTCAGCACCATTCATGGCTTTTCAGAATTAATGCTAAAGTATGCAGAACAAAACGACCATGAAAAAATGCTGAGGTATTCGAGATATATTTATGATTCATCGCAGGGCATCAAAGAAATTCTGGCAAATCTCCTTGAGTGGTCGAGGATTCAGCATGGCAGTTATGAGTATTCCCCTGCAAAAATTCACCTTGAAGGACTTGTGAAAGATATCCTTGAGATTAATTCCAAGCAGGCAGGTAAAAGAGGCATTTCATTATCATACCAGGAACTCGACAACAGGTATGTTTATGCCGACAGGCAGATGGTGTACATTGTATTCCAGAACCTGTTCTCAAATGCAATAAAGTATAACCGCGACGGCGGAAGCGTGGTTGTATCTGCTGAACCAAGAGGACATTTTACAGCAATTACCATTTCGGATACCGGCCAGGGAATTTCAAATGATCAGCTTATCCATTTATTTGATTTCTCATACAAAACAGGGTTAAAGGATAACAGCGGGTCTACCGGCGCAGGCATGGGACTTGTCATTTGTAAGGAACTGGTTACAAAAAACGGGGGTGAAATATCTGTTGAGAGTTCGCCCGGTGAAGGCAGCAGGTTTACATTCACCCTTCCCACGCACGAAACTGAATCTGAATATGCTGATAATTCAGAACCATCTGTATCACAACAGATGCAATCACTTAAAGACCACTTGTCGGCTATTGAAAATTTTCCGCCGGAATTGAAAGAGAAGATCAACTCTATGGTTTTGCAGAAATATCAGCTTGCCGGAAAAGGTTTGTCATCGGAAGGATTGAAAGAGTTTTCCGAATCGCTGGTTTCTGTTGCCGATGAATATCAGATTGACCCGCTGAAAGAATACGGGCAGAAGGTCTTAAAGTATTCAGGTTCGCTTCAGTTTGATAAAATACTGAAAATAATGCCCGAGTTCCAGGAAATAGTAAAAATAATAAACCGTTCCTGAGCCATCATTTTTTTATTGCCTGGCAAATTGCTTAAATTTACTCACCCGTTTATCTTTTTGTATTATTATGAACATTGAACAGCTACGGGCATATTGCCTGTCAAAAAAGGGTGTCACCGAATGTTTTCCTTTTGATGAGCAAACACTGGTGTTTAAAGTAATGGAAAAGATGTTTGCCCTTGTTGACCTTGGCGGGGAACTTTCTGTTAATCTGAAATGCGACCCCGGCAAAGCCCTGGAGCTGCGTGAAAAATATCCTTCAGTAAAACCGGGTTATCACATGAACAAAAACCATTGGAACACCATTTATATAGATGGATCAGTTGGTGACAAGATTATTTTTGAATGGATTGATGATTCCTATAATCTTGTATACAGCAAATTGCCAAAATCGGTAAGAAGCCTCATAGATAAGTAAATTCGATATAAAACCATGAAGACAACAATGAAAAAACTGGCTCGATATTTTTTCCAGGGTTTGTTATACCTTGCCCCGACTGCTATCACCATTTATCTTATATTTTTTATTTTCACAAAAGTAGATACAGGGGTACGAAACCTAATCCAGGACCTTATACATATTAAAATACCCGGAATCGGTATTTTGGTCCTTTTCTTGCTCATCACCCTGCTCGGCTTTCTTGGGCAAACCATTATTTTTCAGCCGCTTAGAATGCTGGTTGATAATTTGATGGCCAAAGCGCCCCTGGTGAAATTAATCTATTCATCAATAAAAGATCTGATGTCGGCTTTTGTCGGGACAGAAAAAAAATTTGACAAACCGGTACTGGTAAAAGTAAACCTTGTATCAAACCTCGAAAAGATGGGGTTCATGACACAAACCGATCTTTCGGAAATAAATATAAAAGATAAAGTAGCAGTTTACTTTCCACACTCATATAATTTTTCAGGCGAAATGTTTATTGTCCCTACCGAACATATCACACCTCTTAACATATCCCCTGCCGATGCAATGAAATTTATTGTCTCGGGTGGAGTTACAAAAGTTTAAAACAATAATTTATTTCTTTTCCCGGGAGTGTCATATCTTCATCGGGTAAAAAGTTTATTGGTTTTAATCCCTCGTTTCCTGAAAAATGCACGCAACCATTTTTCAGTTTAACACATCATTTAATAGAATAAAGAAAAGTCAAAAAAATCTGACATCATAAAAATAGGGTTAGTGAATTATTGTGCAATTTCGTTTAAACCCTGGAAGAAAACCTTTCAGGGTTTTTCTGTTTTACAGATCGAACCCTATATCTTTTCTAAAGTACATTTTTTGAAAACTAATAATTGCTGCATTCTGATAACATTTTTCCAGTGCTTCACGATGATTTTTCCCATAGGCACTAACCGACAACACCCTGCCCCCGTTTGTAACCAGTGTGTTGCCGGACATTTTTGTGCCGGCATGAAAGACGATGCAGTTACTGGTGTTTTTTATGTTTTCAATTGCAATTCCTTTTTCGTAATCTCCCGGGTACCCCCCCGACACAAGCATTACAGTTGTTACCGTATCATCAGTGGTTTCGATTTTCTTCGATCCAAGATTTTTTTCAGCCACACCCTCCAGCAGGTCTACGATATCTGATTTTATGCGGGGTATAACCACCTCCGACTCCGGATCGCCCATTCTCACATTGTATTCAATTACATATGGTTCACCATTGCAGTTCATCAATCCGAAAAAGATAAAACCGCAATAGGGGATGCCATCTTTTTTAAGGCCTTCGATCGTTGGTTTGATAATGCGCTCTTCAACTTTTTTGATAAAACTGCTACCGGCAAACGGAACTGGTGAAACAGCACCCATGCCGCCTGTGTTCAGACCGGTATCCCCTTCACCCACTCTTTTATAATCTTTTGCTTCTGGCAGTAATTTATAAGTATCTCCGTCGGTGATAACAAAAACAGATAATTCAATACCATTCAGGTATTCTTCAATTACCACAGTTTTGCCGGCGTTGCCGAATTTACCCTGGAGCATTGCTTTCAGCTCTCTTTCAGCTTCAGCAAATGAATTCAATATAAGAACACCTTTGCCGGCGGCAAGTCCGTCGGCTTTCAGCACATACGGGGGGTGAAGCTCACGGAGGAATGTTATCCCCTCCTCAACAGTCCCAGCCGAAATGCTTTTGTACCGGGCAGTTGGTATACCATGCCTGAACATAAACTGCTTCGCAAAATCTTTGCTTCCTTCAAGCATGGCGCCCTCTTTTCGGGGCCCGATAACTGCAATGTCTTTTAAAGCAGGTGAAGCAAGAAAATAGTCATGAATACCCTTAACCAATGGGTCTTCGGGTCCTACAACCACCATCCCGACCTTGTTTTCTAAAGCGAATTTTCCTATTTGTTCGAAATCATCCGGTGCAATATTTACATTTATCCCTGTTTCACCCGTACCGGCATTTCCGGGCACAATATATAGTTTTTCAACTTTTTTGCTTTGCGATATTTTCCAGGCCAGTGCATGTTCACGCCCACCCGAACCGATAAGTAAAATATTCATTGCAATAATTTTTCGCAAACATACAACTTACGCCATAGAATTAAAAATTTTGTCTTTGTAAAAAATGAAAGCAAAAATATTGTTGCTGGAAATAAAAAAAACATTACCTTTGCGCTTCTAAAAAGTTTGCTTATAAAATACTAAATACGATGAAAAGAACATTTCAACCATCGAACCGGAAAAGAAAAAACAAACACGGATTCAGAGAAAGAATGTCAACTGCCAACGGAAGAAAAGTTTTGGCACGCCGCAGGGCTAAAGGAAGGAAAAGGCTAACTGTTTCTGACGAACTCATCGGAAAATAATCACATAAGATATTTTTTACTTACCTGTAAGGAAAGCAAAACAGCTTTCCTTTTTTTATTGCTCCAACGCATTAGTTGTATTATTACAAAGAGATGAACTTCTTTATCCTTTCCGTTTTTTTATGCCTTTAAAAGTTGAAATCGTGCATAATTTTTCGTAAATTAGGTTTCCTTTCTCCCCATTTGTCAAACCTAAAATCAAGACCTATGAAACGCATATGTTTGCTTTTAACAATGGTTTTATCCGTCACACCGCTTGTTTTCAATGGCTGTTCCGACAAAAAAGTTAAAATCGGTTTACTGATGGATAGCTACGAACAGGAGCGATGGGAACGAGACAGGGATTATTTTATAAAGCACGCCACCGAACTGGGCGCAGAGGTAATGGTGGAAGTTTCCGAAGGCAGTGCCGCAAAGCAATTCGACCAGGCTGAAAAACTGCTTAGGGAAAAAGCCGATATCCTGGTTATCGTGCCGGTTGACCTTAACAAGACAGCTTCTATAGTAGCACTTGCTCACAGGTATAATGCAAAAGTCTTGTCTTACGATCGCCTGATTAAAGATTGCGACCTTGATTTTTACATCTCATTTGATAACATTGAAGTAGGCGCTTTGCAGGCTGAATATCTCGCGAAAGTTTGCCCCGAGGGCAATTATGCAGTCATTGGTGGCGCAGTAACAGACAATAATGCAGCCCTTATCAAGCTGGGGCAGATGGAAGTGCTTGAGCCACTAATTGAAAAAGGTGATATCAAAATTGTTTACGACCAGTTTTCTGAGAAATGGTCTGAAGACAACGGGTATTACCATATGATCGAATGCCTGAAAAAGCACAGTGATATTGATGCAGTGCTTGCTGCCAACGACGCACTGGCAAACGGCGCCGCCAAAGCCCTTGAGGAAAAAAGCCTGCTGGGCAAAGTGTACCTTACCGGGCAGGATGCCGAACTGGAAGCATGCCAGCGGATTATTGCAGGCACCCAGTCTATGACTGTGTACAAACCTATAGAGGCTATTGCATACAAGGCAGCAGAAATCGCTGTAAAGCTTGCCACTGAATCCACTTTCGACGAGGTACACCTTGCAGTGAACAACGGGAAAAAAATGGTACCATCGCTGCTACTTCCGGCCATGGTGGTGAATAAAGAGACTTTAAAGCTTACCGTGGTTGCCGACGGATACCTTAAAGAGAACAAAATATTTGAATGATATATTGCTGCTTGAATGCATGCAGCCATGAATTAACCCGGAAAATTCATGGAATTTTCAAACGATTAACAAATACTATCAATTTTGGTTATTTAAAAACCCCAAAATTGAGTATTTGTAAATCGGGGTTAACCCGCATAAACATTAGAATTCAACTAAAATCCACGAATTAAGCG
>JAFGPL010000187.1 GCA_016936215.1 Bacteroidales bacterium | reverse complement strand
GTGAACCTATTTTATCAAAGAATGTCCTTACAAATAAGGTATAGTAAGTGTTTTAATCATGTGGCAAGAAGTAAATACCCTAGTTTTTTATATCCAATGCCATATTCGTCAACAGATTTAGGTTATGTATTGTGTAAAAATATGTAAAATTTTGTCTTGACGGGGTATTAAAAAACAATGTTTAAAAAGCAGACCATTATACTAATAATCAACGGGAAAACTTTTGAAGCGTCAAATACATTTTTAATGTGACCAGCCAGTTAAGAGAAAACGTGTTTGTTTAACTGGATGTGTTTAAAAAAAAAGCGGTCAATTAATATTTCCACCTATTAGCAAGTTTTACCAAAGACAGCATTACCGGCACTTCTACCAGGACACCAACCACTGTTACCATGGCAGCAGGTGATTGCAAACCAAATAAGGCAATTGCCACGGCCACTGCCAATTCAAAAAAGTTACTGGCCCCAATCATTGCAGCAGGGGAACAAATGTTATGAGGCAATTTTAGTTTTCTGCCACCAAACCATGTTACAAAAAAGATAAAATAAGTTTGAATTACCAATGGAATAGCCACTAATAGAATTATCAGGGGATTTTCAACAATGATATTGCCCTGAAATGCAAATAATAAAATTAAAGTCAACAATAAAGCGATGATGGAAACAGGTTTAAACTTTGGTAAGAACTCTTTTTTAAACCATTCTTCACCTTTGAGTTTAATAAGGATTTTATGCGTAATGTAACCTGCCAGTAATGGAACTACAACAAAAACCAGAATACTTGCCACTAAGGTATCGTAAGGGATGGTAATGTTGGTAATACCCAAAAGCAAACCAACAATTGGAATAAATGCAACCAGAATAATCAGGTCGTTTACTGAAACCTGGACCAATGTATAGTTTGGGTCGCCATCGGTAAGATAACTCCAAACAAAGACCATTGCAGTGCATGGTGCTGCTCCCAGTAATATTGCCCCGGCAATATATTCTCCTGCCAGTTCGGGTGAGATAAATGCAGTATATAATTTTGAAAAGAATATCCATGCAAAGAATGCCATTGTAAAAGGTTTTATCAGCCAGTTTACAACTATGGTCAGTATCAATCCCTTTGGTTGTTTACCAACATTTTTAATGCTTGAGAAATCTACCTGCAGCATCATTGGGTAAATCATAAACCAAATAAGTAAGGCAACAGGAATGTTCACCTTATAAATCTCCAAATTGCTAATTATTTTCATCCCATCCCCTGCAAAATGCCCAATGCCAATACCAACTGCAATACATAATGCTACCCACAGGGTTAGGTATTTCTCGAAAAAACCAATTTGTTTTTTTACTTTCCCCATAATTTATAATTGTGGTTTAATCTGTTCAACATAAAATTTGCAGAAACCAGCCTTAATCTCGTCGCGTACCCGAATAAACTCACTCCAGATGAATTCGTCTGTACCGGTTGCATGCGAAGGGTCTTCAAAACCCATATGTAAGCGGTGTTTCACTTTACCCAAAAATGCCGGGCATGTTTCGTTGGCATGGTCACATACCGTAATTACATAGTCCCACTCTTCTTTCAGGTACTGGTCAACCATTTTGGGTGTATGATGGCTGATATCAACACCGGCTTCTTTCATCACCTTAACGGCAGTTTGGTTCACCTGTTTTGCAGGTTCGGTTCCTGCAGAATAAACTTCAATGCTACTGTCAAATGACTTCAAAAAGCCATGTGCCATTTGGCTGCGGCAACTGTTGCCGGTACATAGGATTAAAACTTTCATATTTGTTTTGTTGTTATTGATTAAAATGTTCATTTATTTTGACGTATATTTCAACATAATTCTTTAAAATTTACCGAACAACAAGCCGGTTAAAGTTGCCATAATAACTACCAGAGCAACATAAACCACTGTTTTTTGTGTTCCCATTATTCCACGAATTACCAGCATATTAGGCAATGACAAAGAAGGGCCTGCCAGCAACAATGCCAGCGCCGGACCCTTGCCCATTCCGGCAGCCATTAATCCCTGTAAAATAGGTACTTCGGTAAGTGTGGCAAAATACATAAAAGCCCCTACTATGGATGCAAAGAAATTCGAAAATAATGAATTTCCGCCGACAAGTGATGCAATCCATTCATTCGGTATTATACCAGCCATTGCAGTATCATCGTGTGTTGACCCAAGAAGAAAACCCGCGATAATTACCCCTATGGCAAGCAATGGCATAATTTGTTTGGCAAAATCCCAGGTAGAGAGAGTCCATTCCTTGTTCTCCAGTTCCCGTTTATCGAAAAGTGTAATAACAGCAACAGCTCCAATTCCCACCACCATTGGAATTAATGGCGATGAACTGATAAAAGCCGAAAACATAGTTGCAATAGCAGCCAGTAAAACATACTGCCATTTTAATTTAAGGATGAATATTAAAGAGAAAACCAAAATAACACCAAAACCAGAAGTAATATACCATTTGTTTGCCCATAACCAATACCAGCCCCCACTTGTAACATCGTTACCGGGTTTGCCCCAATTTGCAAAAACAAGGATAAGCACGAGTGTAAAAAAATGTAAGGCAGTTTGCCACATGGGGCGTTTCTCAGGCATGTCCGGGAAATTGATTTGTTCCTCTCTTTTTGCTTTTTCTTCTTTTCGGTATAAAAGCGACATGATTGAACCTATAATTACAGCAAACGCAACAGCACCAATGACCCGGGCAGCTCCCATTTCAAACCCTAAAATACGGGCTGTAAGTATAATTGCCAATATATTAATGGCCGGGCCGGAATACAAAAAGGCAATAGCAGGGCCAAGTCCAGCCCCCCGTTTGTGAATACTTGAAAATAGCGGTAAAATTGTACAACTGCACACAGCAAGGATTGTCCCTGATACGGATGCAACCGTATAGGCAACCCATTTTTTTGCTTTTGCACCAAAATATTTCATTACAGCCCCCTGGCTTACAAATACCAATATTACCCCGGCAATAAAAAAAGCGGGCAGCAAACAAAGAATTACATGCTCCCGGGCATACCATTTGGTTAAATCGAAAGTTGCCAAGATGGCCTCTTTAAACCTTGCACTTTCTAAAGGCATAAAGAATGCAAACAGAAAAACGACTATAATCCATGTCAGTATCTTAATTTCTTTTTTCCATTCCATATTAATAATTATTACTGTTCGTGTAATACCGAACAATTGTTGTAAATTTTTTTAAAAATAAATTGTAATGACATAGTAAATACCTACTCCAATAAACAATACAGATATCACCCTCCTGAACCAGATTTCAAAAGTTTTAAGCCTGTGATACAATTTACCAACACCTGATACGGTATAAGCAATTAACCATGCAAAAATAATTACAGGTATTCCTGTGGCAATGGCAAAAACTACAGGAAGATATAAACCTGATGCACTGCTTACAGTCATTGGAACCAACATTCCAAAGTACAAGACTCCGCTATAAGGGCAAAAAGCAAGGGCGAATAATACTCCCAACAATAAAACTTCCCAGTAACTATTAGTTCCGTTTTCCTGGAAGCGCTTTGTCAATGAACTCACACCAGGGAATTTTATTTTTAGCACATCCAGCATTAATAATCCTATCACAATCAGTAAGGGGCCGATAATTTTTTCGCCATATTGTTGAAACCATCCGGAAACCTTAAACTGGTCTGCACCGACAAAAATGATTACAGCAAGTAATGTGTATGATAAAGCTCTTCCAAGCGTATATACCAAACCATTGACAAATACCTTTTTCTGATTTTCAACATCTTTACTGATGAACCCTATTGCAGTAATATTAGTTGCAAGAGGGCATGGGCTGATGGCTGTCATCAACCCAAGCACAAATGCAGTAACAAAAGGCAATGAGGTATTGCCCATGATGTTATTTAAGAATTCTTCCATAATTATAGTAAAGGGTCAATTTTTTCTTTAATAATTTGTTTTAATTTATCAGGATTGCTGCGTGCATTCATGAAACCTTCATTGGTAATATTGATTTTTGTATTTCCACTAACAATTAATAAGGATTGGCCCGAAACACCAAGCTCTTCGCCTTTGGATTTGCCTGCTTCTTCATCCAGGTTATAACCGGCAAAACTTACTTTACCGCCATAAAATTCGTTTACTGCTTCTTTTGAAACACTTTCAACCGAATTACAGGTTGCACAACGGCGTGTGTAATGAAAATAGTACACTTCAACCTTATCAACCTTTAAAACTTTAGTTTTATCATTTTCGTTGGTTTGGGCGTTACATGAGGTATTCATGCTCAATACTACCAATGCGAAAAAAAGAACTTTTAGTGTTTTCATACCTTATTGATTTTGAGTTATTAAATTTTTTATTTCAACTTTTGAAGGGACACGGCCTGATATTACGACTTTTTCATTTATTACCAGCCCGGGTGTATGCATTATGCCATAACCCAAAATTTTCATAATATCTTCTTCTTTTGTAATGTTGGCCTCGACCCTCATTTCAGCCACTGCATCACGTGTCTCTTTTTCAAGTGCCTTGCACTTGGGGCAACCAGTCCCTAATACTTTTATTTCCATTTTTAAAAATTTTTAAAATTTTACAATTCCATAATCTATTCGTTCGGTGTTCGCCAATTAGCGAACTATAATTCTAAATTTTTTTATAATTTCAAAAACCCCTTGAATAAATCCTGAGCTTCTTTCCAGTTTTCCTTATGAATGCAATACCTTATTTTAGGTGCTTCTATTTCACCCTGGATTAGTCCGGCATCCTTTAACTCTTTTAAATGTCCTGAGAGTGTTGATTTTACTATAGGAAGTTCTTCTGACAGGTCGCCGCTATAACAGCAGCTTTGCTTTGAGAGCAATTCCAATACATACACGCGTATCGGGTGTCCCATTGCCTTTGCATATCTGGCAATTTTCTTTTGTTTCTTGGTTAAAACTTCATTATCCATTTAATTGTTCGTTAAATTACGAACAAAGATAAATACTTTTTTTAAAAAACAAACAAAAGTTTAACCGCTGTTACTTATACCATTTAGTAATTCTTTGGTTATATCGTTTAATTTTGAGGCACTAAGGAATTAGTGCTGCTTAATTGCAGCAATATGTTGAAAGAAAACTGGTATATAATTCATGTTAGATATTGCTGTAGCGTGAATAAACGATACTATTTCTTGCTCAGTTGTATATCTACATAAGTATTTTTAAGATCAAGGTCTGTAATACAATCCCAGGAAATCATCTCTAGCAATTGGCAACCAAATGCAAAATAGTTTGACTTGGTGTAATCGACAATATCCAGTCCTGCACATCCATTCTGCCAGAACCGGTCGGTACCTTCAACATCACCCGGATTTTTTGCAAGATGCGCGGAACTCAGATTGAAAGATGCACTGGTTGATTTTTGTCCGAACTGCGAAGTGCCGTCGTACCGGAGGTATTCTTTAACATCGAAACCGGTAAGAACATCCAGGTTGGCATCCTGAAAATAGATCTCTAGTTTTCCTTTGGTGCCTTGGTCCCCTGATATATTATCCCAAACCGCTTTAACGGTAGCGCCGTTAATTTCCGTAACCGTAAATTCAACATCAATTGTGGTAATGAACTCTTTGGTGCCGTCACAACCTTCTGTGCCATCAAGGTAATGCGCTGTTATTCCCACCTGTGTGCTGATTAAGCCATGTGTATAAACACCTTCTCCTTCATAAACCTTAAAATCCAGGTCAAACATGTTTTCCTTTTCATTTTCAGGACAATATGTCACTCCAAGAATAATTGATTTCCCGGCCCCGATTTTATCCAGTCCTGCCACATGTATAGATCCGTTGCCCGATTGAATATGCTTAAAACCCTCGCCTGCACCATAAGTAAAAGCATTAAAATATATATTCCCGGCATAACCATTGGCAGGGTAGTAAAAAATATCAGGTATGGCCTGCAATACTGACTTTTCTGAGATGTTTGTACCGGAAAGATCGAACTTAAAGAGTTTTGTTTCATAGGCAGCATAAATCGAAGCGTTAAAACTCTCATTAAGACTATTATCCAGTTTATAGGTTTTATATACATAGGAAAGGAACTTTTCGTCATCAACAGTATACACTTTACCGGAAATGTAATGATTGATAAAATCGGGGTACCATTCCCATGTCTTTAATTGTGTGACATAAGTTATTGCATTGAACAAGGTTCTTTGTTCTTGAGACATATTAGATATTGCTGTGAGCTCATCATATATCATTTTTATTATATGGCCTTCTTCATGCTGGTAATTTTTATCAAAGTAAGCCAGGTATGCTGAAAATCCGGGTTTCATGTATCCACATTTAAAATGGGTACTGAAATACCCCATCATTGGGTAGTAAATAGATTCTTCAAAAGCCAAGGGTGCTTCAAAGTCCTGATTCTCCCCGATTAAACGCTGTGCCCACCCAATGAATGCACTGGCACATTTTACATTTTCAGAACCTGAAACACTTTCAAGCCAAGTCATGGAAGAACCAAAAACCAGACGATATGCAGCTTGCTCAATTAAGGTATGATAATTCAGCAATTCGGAAATGCAAATGCCCTTGAGATCGTTGTACCAACAATAATCACCGATATAAGGATCTAACGTCAAAGGTGCTATCGGTTGATATAATACTCGTTCAGCCATGAAATCATATCCATCACAAACTACCTTTAGACCTGCCATATTCATAATTTCAATATGTGGTTTGTATAAACGGGCATATGAAGGAGGGAAACCCATATCTTTCGCTTTATAAACGGCATTGTCAAGGTAAGTACCAAGTCTTTCAATATCTGTTTTTGAGACCGATACAGGGTAATCTATCTCAAAATACGTTGATTTGTACTTGTCCATCGTAATCGACACTATGAAATCATGAAGTTCTTCATTCAGCCCCTGTTCCAGTTTTGAGCTTTTTAAACCTGAACTTTCAGAAGTGTCAGGCTGAAACAGTGCCGAAACATAATCCCCTTCTGTTTCAGCTTCTTCTATAAGGTAAAACGACATGATTGTGGTATCCTCATTCACAATCGGATATACGGTGCCTACAGCAAGATGACAACTTTCAGAAACATTCGTGCATTTAAGCTTTATGGTTATGGGAAGGGCAAAATTCTTAGGAATACCATCCACTTCATAAAGACCGGAGACGGCACCGTCTTTATAGGGATGACCATCCAGTATTTCTTTGGTATACACTGATATTTCGCGTTCAACGTCAAAAGTGCCTGCCGGGATATCAATAATTATACCTTCGGCTTCGATAATTCCTCCTGAAGCATCAACAGTTTCAGTAGTAAGTAGAGTGGTTTTTGCTGTTTCCGGACCTGCAGTTTCATCCTTATTGCAGGCAAGCATGGTTAGGACAAGCATAATAAATACCTGGCCCCGGAGAAAATTTAATTTCATATGAGGTTGGTTTTAATATGGTTAATGTTTATTAAAAATACAAAAAATTGTTATAAAAGCAGTAAATCAAATCATTTATATGCAGATTAAGAGCATATCAGCGGTTCGGCTTCATAACTTTTAATTTACCCAACTCATTTTTGTAATAAAGAGTTCCTGTCCAAGTGTGTCTGTCAAACTTTTATATCTCACCATGTTAAAATGTTTCCCATCTTTATTTAACTTCGAAGGTTTGACAACTCCAAAGTCATAATAATCGTCTGTGTGTCTTCCAATATTTACATTATCAAAATAAATCGTGTCATTTTGTATATGATATTCACCCGTATTTTCTGTTACCCCAAAACACACCCTTCGTTCTTTAAAAGTATAATCATCTTTTAGTTTTAAAGTTATCATACAGTTTGCCGCGCCTTCTCTTTCTGCCACAAGAAGGTCGTCACCTTCAAGTTTGTCGAAATTTATCAGACCATGTGGTTTAAAAAATATAATAATCAATACAGATAATAAAAATCCAATTGTCAGCAACCGGTTTTTGTTGCCAAACTTTTCTTTTATTGAGAGGTAAAATTGCCTGATTAGGGCAATTCCCAGTACAAGGTATATAATTACCAATAGTAAAAAAAACGGGTATGTGAATAGCCCGAGTTTACCTTCCCAGTAATATGATGTATTCACCAAAAGGAAAAAGATTATTGATATGATTATGAGTCCTTTCTTTTTCATTTTTTGTTAATTGGTGTCTTTTGTATGCTAATCACTACCATGAAAAAACCCGGTGTAGAAAAAAACGCTCAAATAACCATTGGCGCTGGTATGTTTCAGGCACTCACATTTATTATTTAATCTGTTTGTATTAACTGTCCGCTTTTAATGGTTTCAATTAATTGGTTCATGAATCGTGAAGCAGGCGCTCCATCAACTATGTCATGGTCAAATGATACGGTTAAACAAAGATGCTCTCTTGAGACGAATTTATTATCAAATTCAACAACTTTTTTATCAATGCTCCCTATTGTAATTAACACTGTTGCTGTGCCATGCGGAATAAACCAAAAGGGCTCTTTGCTAAACATGCCAATGGCTGTAACAGCAATCTTTCCATACTTTTTAGCCATGTGTATATTCTTGTCCGCTATCCGAAAAAACAGTCTGAGAAGAAAACCCGGTATTAACTTAATCCATGTCTGACCTGACAGACTGCCAAGTTTATCAGTTTGTTGTTTTTGGGCCTCTCGTATTTCCCTGTGTATTTGAATATATGTCTTGTTTTGAGCATTCTTAATCCCGATTGGTTCTGGCACATTCTCACCGGCAATTTCACGTTCAATTAATACGCTTATTGTAATATCATCAAGTAATATAAGTTTTCTGCCTTTGGTAAATGAGTTAAATTGCGGATAATCTATCATAACATTTGAAAGACATTTCACAATATAAGCTGTTAAAGAGAGTTTTTCTCCTGTTTTTTCGAAGTGTTTTTTAATCAACGCCCTTGGTTCTGTAATATCAACTTCGGTAAAACAATGTATCGCATTTTTATCTTTCGTCACAGAGGCAGAAGCAATAACCGCCCGTCGGTTAATGCCCAGAGGTAAACTTTTATATCCTTTTTTCGTTGTCATTATTCAATCCATTTTATGAAACAACCAAATCTGAATTTTACTCCCAGTGGGATTTAATCAGTTTACGTTACCTCAAATCCAGACCTTTTAGAATTTTTCATCTTATTAGATTGTCCTTCTTAATCATTTCCCAATTTGATTTTTACTATTTCAAATTTACTTTTATTTTTAATACCCAATTCTTTATCCAACTATTTCTTATCTGCAAAGTCCGGTTGTATATTTGATTTCGCTACTGTTCGAATAAAATATTTTTCAAATTATAAATCCTCTGAAAGGAAAAGGTTTAATGATATTACACCACCTACGGGGCTCAAATTATCACCATCAAAGTATTCTATAAATATTTCGCCCCTAACGGGGCTGGAAACAAGTATCCATGGTGCTAAATATTTGAAGAACTTGCAATTGTATAATTATTTCACAGTAACGGAGGTACAGAATATAAACAATATAGAATATAATCGGACAATAATGATTCGATTTATTAAAGATCATCATCTCGTTATACACTCTTTTATTGTTCATTGTATTTGAATTCAATCTGAATTATAGGCAACTGCATCTTATCAAAGCCAACAAAATACAGTTTAACATTTCTATTAAATATTCTGTTTAATCTATCGAATGGAATATTGCCCTTATAAATAGGTGGCTTTTTGATATTTAATTTCGCATATTCATGTTTTTTCTCTGCCATTGAAGACCAGTTTCCCATAGAAAGCGAACTGATTTCCATCCATTGCAGAATATTTGGCACAAGTTCCATAATATCGGGAACCATTGTCATATTTGGATAAACAACGGCCTTAACACTATCGGTAAGATGTTTAAAATCAGGTTTGCATGTATAAACTCTCAGCGAATTAATTCCGGGAAAATTCACCAATGAAGAAAAATCGGAAGTTTTAAGCTCATTCACCATAACCACACCCATATCATTCACATATTCCGATGGAACACCCCAGAGTTTCACCTGCTTTTTATAAGAAAACGCACCTATGTAAGAAAATATCAGATTGGTAAAACCATCAGGCGAGGCGTGACCGGCACCCGGATAGTAGCTGAAAGCCCCATCCGTTTTCACATAATACTTTTCAAAGCAGATATCAATATTTCGTTCAATTATCTTTTTTGTTGCCTTCTTATTTTCGTCTGAAGCATCTTTCCATAAATACCTTAATAGCATTTTAATGCCAGTGTTTTGCCGAAGGTTCCATTCATGGATTTCAGACAGATCACCGTCATCGGGGTAGGGTTCAGATAATTGTATGACTGCTGACTTGAAAAGCTTATCCTGATATTTTAAAGGAAATTCCTTATGACGATCGTTCCCGTTGTCATCCCTAAACCATTTCAGGATTAACGCCGTGTTGTGCAGGTCGTATTTTGTTAATTTATTATTTGTTTTGTTTTTAGGCCCCCACATGCCGGTGGTTTCATCCTGAAAATCGTACATCCACTTTAACATAGTATATTTCCATTCCGGTGAAAACTTATAAAAACCAGTCCTGTCAAGCGTATTGTCAGGCAATCCTTCACTTAGGATATCCCGGGCAAAATGAAATGATGTTTGTGGAAATTTTGATGCCATCCGGCCGACATAAGATATATCGTTCAAATAAGTTGTAAGCTTCTCAGGAGTATTGATTTCATCAAGAAACCTTAAAGGATATTTTAATTGCAAGGGTCTCGTTGTTGAATCTGCCAACGCCTCCATATGATTAATTATATTTTCAGAAACTGACCAGTATGTACAAAAAGGAGCAGATTCATCAATAAATGCACCCGTTTTCGAATTTTGAAGGTTCAGGTAAAAAATAATTTCCTCCTGATTGTTATTGAATTCGGGTATTTTTATCAAATCCTCCCTGTTCAAAAGCTTTTTATGATAATCGTTAAGGAGCTTACGTGCCTTTTTATAGTGCCCCTTATCGAGGTAATATCCAAATCCAACCATTTTAAACTCGAAATCGCCCATGTAATAACTTTCCTCCAGCAATGTTTTATTCAGCTTGAATAATTCTTTCACTTTTGTTTTTATATTTAACGAATGGATAAAAACCACAAGCATCCCTGAAGTCAAAAGTATGACCATTGACAGTAAAACTAATCTGTTCCGTTTCATTTTATTCTTTATTAAATCATCATTAAATTTTATATTATCAGAGTTAATCCGTTTATAAAATACATGGCTTTTTATGAAAAAAAATTCTAATATTCAGCTAACCGATATTCATTCACAACAACAAACATAGGGGCAAATGGCTGATTAACCATAGATAAGGTACAGATAGTCTTAAAAAGTGATAAAATGGAATTTTAACCCGCAATAATTTTATCTAACTGTTCTTTCAGGTTTTTAAACTGAGATCTTGAAACAGGAATTTCTTCTGATATTTGATCCATCACAAGCCGTGCATTTTTGCTGTTTCCTTTTATTTGTTTTGCTTGCTTCAGGTTGATGATGAAAGCCCGGTGGCATCTGAAAAATTCCGTAAAGCCTTCCAAATCTTTTTCAGCCTGGTGAATCCTCCCTCTTTTTACAAGCTTTTTGATTTGACCATTGCTTTCACGGAAGTAAAACTCCAGGTAATTGCCAATAGATTTGATAAATACTATTTTGTCCCTTTTGATATCAATAGATTCCTTCTCTAAAGAAATTGAAGCGGTTTCAGGCCCGGGTTGTTGTTTTATACTGTTCAGTTGCTGCCAAACAAGCTGTAGCTGCGCGGATAATTGCCCTGTTTTAATATCGGCAGACCGATTGCTGTAATACAAAAATTCTACAACAGCCTTTATCAGCAATAAACTTGAAACATGGTAAAGCAGGTTAAAATACCAGTAAAGGTTAAACGGCATATCACCTGTAATCCATACACTCAACAGGTGAACCAGGAATGTTACCGGCCAGATGATTATGGCCAGGTATATCAATTCATTTACTACATGCCATCTTCCTTCTGATTTAATAATTTGTCTGACAAAAAAGAACCTGGCAATTGAATGCAGATACACAAGAAGCGAGTAAACCGGAAATAAAATAAATTTCAATATAAGATCCTTGTCTTTGAACCCGAAGGGTTGAAACAATATTAAGAATAACAAAACGACTGCAGCAGATATAAGACCGTTTTTCCATGGCTTATGTGCCGGCTGGTATTTTGTATATTCTTTATTTAGAAATTTCTTTAGCATTATCGCCTGTATCGTGCCAACATGCAGTAAAATTCTGAAATTCTTTCAAATCAATAATTGAATAGCGCCAATTTACAATATCTCCAATATTCTAACAAAAACTTATTCATTTATTAAACCAAAAAAAATAGTTTATTGAATGCTCATCAGGGTTATGCAGAATACGAAGTGATTTTATGCTAACCTTTGTATAACTTCGGCGAAGCGGAGACAGGGAAAAGTAACCTTTTTTAAAGGCAACTGACGATTGAAACCCTCTGAACCAAACGAAACGACCACAGAAGATAACACTGTACTGCGCATCATAACCTGCAAGCACTATACCATGTGTTGTTTTATTTTTTGATCTTTTTCTCCATTGGCATGTACTTAATCCCATGATTCTCCTGTAATGATTCAGTCTCAATAAATCCTAACTTTTTATAAATCGGAATAGAGCATGGAGAGGCATGAACGTAAAATTTACCAGGTGCAGAATCATTTTGAATTAAAAATTTTAATGATTCATGAAAAAGCCTTTTAGCAATACCTTGTCCCTGATATTCTTTATCCACAAAGAGTAATGATATTCTATTGTTGTCTCTGATTTCAATCACACCAACAATCTTTATCCCACTTGTGGCTGTTAGCATGTTTCTGTTTTCAGCCTGTCTTTGTGCAATTTTATCCGGTTGAATCCAGTCATAAAAAAACTGATTTCCCTCCATTGTATACTCATAAGAAACAAATTCATCGTAAACTCTTTTTATTAATTGATAAATTTCCGTCTCCTGTCCTTTTTGATATTTTTCAATTTTTATTGTATCCATAATATTTGGCAAATCTATCCCGCTTGTGTTTCTTTTTACTATTGGCCATAACGGACGGCGGTATGGTTAGTTGCCGATTTCGAAGCACTTTCCTATCAAGTTAAAACTACTTTTAATACTAGCTGTGCCGCTCGAATACCCACTGCACCGGCAATTAAATATACCGCGTGTTGAACTAAACCGACCTATTGGTCGGTGGTTTTAAAGATCGGCCAAAAATTAGTATCATTGCATTCAATCTTTTAATAATTATC
>JAFGPL010000186.1 GCA_016936215.1 Bacteroidales bacterium | reverse complement strand
TGAGCCCCGTAGGTGGCGTAATATCATTAAACCTTTTTATTTCAAAGGGTTTATAATTTGAAAAATATTTTAGTCGGACAGTAGTGAAATATTATAATAATTCAGATAATTATATCTGGGTTAAGTCGGCCAAAACCAATAAGGTAGACCAGTTCATTTTACCTCATTTAATCAAAGCAAAATGCTTGATTTAAAGCAACCTCAAATAAATTTTAAATTCTTGTAATAATTATTAAATTTGCACCTCCTAAACCGGTCCGTAGCTCAGCTGGTAGAGCACGTGACTCTTAATCATGGGGTCGGGGGTTCGAGCCCCCCCGGACCGGCAAAATCGGTTAAGTATTTTTTTTACTGACTATTACCTTTTCGCTGCTTTACTTTAGCAACCAGAAATACAAAAATTCTGTATAACTATTTTATACAGCTTTTTTTTATTCCTTTCCGATGATGAATTTACCAAAATAATTTCCTGTCGTTACAATGTAAACTCCTTCCGGCAATGCCGAAATATCAGTTTGACAATAATTTACCGGAGGTTCAAATAATTGCCTCATTACCTCTTTTCCGTCAACAGAAAACAGGGATATACCACTTATATTTTGCCCAGGACTTTCGACAAACAGGAACTGCCCTGATGGATTAGGATAGACCCGGATGTTATTTGGAACAATTGTATTATGGTTTTCAGTTAACAGACCATAATAAATGATTGTACCGTTTTCACCCACAGCCCATATATTATTGCTGTTGAATGCCATGATATCATTCAGGTGTTTAGGTGTAACCCGGTCTGCTTCTGTGATATTCATAATAAACCCAACCACAATGTTTACAATGCAGCCGTTCCTGCCTACAGCCCAGTAACGGATGCCGCTGCTGTCGCCGGCAACAGCAAGCAGGGTGTCGCCACTGTTTGAGGTATAATCGTAATGATTTGCCCACTTGTCTTTGGTAAGCAGTATAAAACCACCCTCTCCCACTGCACATCCGTTTTGGCTACCACTGTTAAAAATCCCGTATAAATCTTTGGCATGTGAAGGGATAGAAATTTCTGCCGCCCAGCCAAAAACTTCCCCCAGTCCGCCGTTGTTGGTGGTGAGAAAGATTCCATCCTGCCCGCAGGCTTCACCAAAATTCATATCCCTGAAATGAACAGCATAAAGCATATCCTGAATGCGAATACCTTTAGGCATTGTCCAGCTTTCTCCACCATCTATGGTATGCAGTAAGAGGCTCGCGGTATCATTCCCCGAAATTTCATAGCCAGCAATCCAGCCAAGGGTATCATTAATAAAAAAGAGGTCGTTGATACGATAGTGTGAATGCTTTAATACTTTATACCAGTTTGCCCCCCCATCCTGAGTGCGGAAGACACAGGCAGAATCACCGGCATTAGATATGGTTCCGGCCATCCAACCGAGTGTGTGGTTTGCAAACACAATTTTTACCGGGGTGAAATGCCCGATTGCGGCCAACACCTCCCATGTTTTTCCGGAATTCACTGTATGTAAAACAGTACCATCTTCGGCAGCAATCCATCCGCTGAGTGAATCGGTAAACCATACCGATACAAGGTCAGAGCCGACAGGAGAGGTTTGCAATTGCCAGGAATTTTGTGCATAAACCCCTTTGATTATAAAAAGAACCATTATTAAAATAAGGAGTATCTTTTTCATCTCTGCTTAAGTTTAGATTATTCTGTTCAATTGGTTAAACCATTCAATCAAGTGCCGGCATGAGGTGCAAAGTCCAGGTTATTGATCCTGCAGCGGAAGCAACGCTTATCACAGAGCCCGAACTATTAGCTTCATCAAAATCAAATGTCAGGTCGGAGTTGGGTTCGGCGCCACTGAAATCAACGGTACTGACAAGCTGCCAGTTGCCCTGGTCGTCTTTGGCATAAATCTTCTGTACATCGTTCTGAATGATAATTCCGGCATCAATAAAAACATACCGGTCTTCCCAGGTTCCTTCGAGCCTGCCTGTCGGCACCAATTCCCAGCTACCAGTGCGTTCTATCTTTCCATCCTCATCAATAATTGTTTCCCCGGAATAATTTAATGTGGTTGAACTCACCATAACATCGCCCATTTCCTTATCAATTGTTACATCCATTGTTGCCGAAACATTCCACTCAGGGTACACGCTGGTATAATTAATGGTTAGCACGCCCAGGTAGCTCCGTTCCAGCCAGTTATCTGGTGCCATGTTAGGAGGGTCTTTTTTGGTGCACCCGGTTGCAAAGGCCAGAATTAACGCCATAGTTATTACTTTACTGATTGTTTTTCTATAGATTGCCTTTTTCATGATCGAAATATTTTTAAAAAATTTCTTACCGATATTATTGTGGATTCAGATTTGTGCAATCATACCGTTTGGATAAACGTATCACTGTCCTATATTTTAACAAATTCCACCCTGCGGTTATTGGCTTTCCCTTCAGGGGTATCATTGATGTCAACCGGTTTGCTTTCGCCCCATCCTTTACTTTTCAAACGTAAAGCGTCTATACCCGATTTTATTAACTGATCGGTTACTGCATTTGCACGTCTTTCCGATAAATCCTGGTTCGATGCATCATCTCCGTCACTATCAGTATGTCCTTCCACGCTGAAATTCAGTTCCGGATGCTCCTTCATCAGTTGAACGATGCTGTTGATGACTCCCATTGACTCAGGTCGTATGGTGGCCTTGTCCACATCAAACCTGATTCCGTTGGTTACGATCTTGCCATTCTGCAACAGCTTGTCATAAAGCTTTACGCCACCTTTTGCCAGTCTGATGTTCTGAATAAACCGGTTTATTCCTTCCGAGCCTGCGCTGTTCATTCCATCGCAACATAAAGAAATTCCTTCGGGATTTGCCCCCAGGTTTGGGATATTCACAACCCGCGCATCGTCGAGATAAATCTTCATAGCCCTTGTATTAAAAGAAATGGCGATATGCCTCCAAAAACCTTGTGTGATCTCATTATCCTCCTTACCGGGATAGTAACCATTTCCCCTGCCATGCAATGTAGCGTTGTTAGCCTCAATCACCAATGGGGAGAGTTCAATGGTGCTTTCGCTTTGATTTTTTTGATCATAGAAAGTTATCAGATAAGCACAATATTCTTCGGGTTCGAACCATGCATCTAACTCAAGGGTAAAAATATCGGGCAGGTAATCACTTTCAGGATTTTTAATGAAAGGGACAATACAGGTAGATGCTTCCCTGAAATATATTACATTATCAGACCCAAACATTGCATTTTCTGCAGCCCCATTGTAAGCAAGGTCCCACCGTGAAGGAAATTCTCCGTTTTCCTCTCCTTCCTGGATATCTTCAAACAGGATGACATTGCCGGGGATAAAATCGTATTTTGCCCACTGAAGGGAAGGGGAAGGCTGAGATATTTTTTTCTCATTGTCATTTGCAGGTTTATCCGGCTCCTGTTTTACTGCATCATTATCCTCAACATCAGCTTTCTCATTTTTATTATTTTCTTTCTCCTGCGACTGCTTTTTTTCTTTCTTTTTAAACAAGCCTTCAACACCGTTTTCTATAGCATCAAAACCTTTATCTATCATCTCATCGGTTTTGTTGTCGGCCCGCTCAACGGATTCGTCTTTTACTTTTTCCTTAACATCAATCTGGCTATATGTAAAAACAAAAGCAACCAGGTTGAGGACAATTATTAATAATGATATTTTCATATATGATAGATTTTTCGTTTTTTATAGGTATTTCTTACTACATCACATTGATGCAAAAATCAGTTCCCGCATCATACAAGCGGGTCCTGAAACACGTAATCTCACCTGTTATTACAATCGGATTCTGCTTTGAAGGGTATGCGATTGCTTCTCCCGCTACCACAATATCATCAGAAAAACTTATTTTAATGGTTTGGTTGCCGGTAACTTCAAGCAATCTAAAATAGTGCGGTGAATTTTTGCCACCGAAATTTTCGCCCTCCATTACTTCGATATATGTGGTGTCAACGATCCTGTCCTGCCACTCTTTGCTCGACCACGATATGCTGATTATCCTCAGCCTGACACTTTCGTTCACCTGAAAAGCTTTGCCATCGAAAAAAATCAGAATTATCAGTATCCACAGATATTGCAATGGGCGTTTATAAGTCATTTCAATAAAGAATTTGACTATTAAAACAATCCCGGCATATCACTGAATTTGATATCTTTAGGAATCTCAAATTTTTCAGCAGGAATGGCCACTCCTTCTTTAAAAGATACAGCCTCCTGTAATGTTTTATAACCCATCACGCTCATCTGGTTTCTCAGCATTATACCTTTATAGACCAGCATCTCGCCGTTTTTGCCCTTCCATACATCACAGGTTTTATTCAGGAATGTTCGGGTGCCTTCTTTTTTATAGCCGAGTTTTGCCAACATATTTTCGTTGCAAGTGTCAATGTCTTCACAATCTTTGAAATAGCTAATCAGTGGATTCTTCATCTTCCAACCTTCCGATGACTCTTCCGGGTCGAACAGGTATTGGTTTTCACCAAGGGTGATGCCCCAACCTTTCTGTTTTTCACCATCTCTTACAGTATTTCTGTAAGTTGCCACTTTGTAACCATAATCATCAAAATAAACAGTTTCTGTGCCGGTTTCAGCTCCTGAATGTTTGTATTCAATGATACCTGATTTTAAAGCGTATTGTTTAAACTTGCTTGTTTGTGAAAAAGCAGATAGACAGGAGGCAAAACATATAAGCAAAATACAAATAGTCCCTTTCATAATTTATTAGTTTAAAGGTTTATAATTTAATGAGTTATTATCATAATCATTAAAATTTAAGGCAAAAAGCTGAAATAACCTGCTTCACATTCTTTCACCTGGATTCAGTCAAATGACGCAACAACATGATATGCTGTACCTAAAATGGTTGTATCATACAAAGAACAGACATAGTTGTACTCCATGGGCAAGCTCAAAATCATTGAGCCATTTATTATATGCATCAGTTCATCTGGTTCATCGGTATAGTGGGTACCATTATCACAGCTTTTAGTGTAACTGAATAAAGCATTTTCGGTATACATTGAAACTGCATAACCTAACCCGCTTGTAAAAGTACCCGTTTCTATCTCAACAGTAAATGGTGTTGCAGTCACACTCTCAAGCCAGCATGGTGAAGGTATAAAAACATCGCATGCATACTGGTTGCCTGATCCTGTGCCATCAAGGGTGAAAAATCCGTCTGCGACTTCATGCAGACCAGTTATATTTACCAAGATATCAGCCTTGCCCCACCAACGCGGTCCTCCCTCGCCAAACCTTGCGGGGTCTGTTGACCATTCTATAAAAATGTTCAGGTTTCCGGTAAGCGGCAACACTGGAATTTCGTCTTCCGGCTTTTCATTTTTATCGCACCCGACCAGGATCAGCAAAAGAAAGGCCATCAATAATGATTTTTGAAATATGTCTGTATTCATGACAAATTGAGATTTAAACAGAAATTAATACGATTGCCTGTCAAATATAATCAATAAAACACGCTTAAAAACAGCTTATTAGCATAGTACAGTGACAAATGAGAATTTACCTGATATTCTTGAGAATCGCGATTGAAGAAATGCAAGAATTCTTTTTCAATCAAAAACTACAGGTAAGAAAAAAACTTGATATAAAAAAAAGAGGCTGGCTAAAAATTTTGCCTTTTTATTCAGCCTCTTATTATTTTATGAACTCAATGGTACCAAAATCAATTTTAGTGCATAACCTGGTTACTTTTTCCTCATAAGTAAAACTTCCACGGAACAGCTTTTTAATTCATCGGGATAATATATCCTAATGACATTTATTGGATTACCGAGCTGTACCAAACCATATTTAATTAACTGATAACCAATGGTGCCATTCGTACCTGTAAAACCCAAACCACTTCTATAATAATTAGGATACAAACCTCCGGAGGAGTTCGTTATAGTAACACTCAAAACATAAGTATTTAACCTATCAAATCCTTCGGGAAGCGCAAGGTTAATATAATTATTTGTAGCATCTGTAGTACCACTAATTGAGGTAATATCTGAGATTTTTACAGGATCATATCCAATAGCAATCGTTCCTTCAACTTTAAATGTATCACACCCTGCAACAGAAGGAAGATTTTTTATATTTTCAGCATACAAAGCCACGGGAACGGCTAAGATTGGTGAAGTTCCAATTGCTTCGAAATTAGCGCCATTGGTAAGGTCAAGGTAAACTTTCAAATAATAGGCATCAAGGCTCCAGTCAATCGGCATCCATTGGGCTGTGTGATCACCTGCACCAATAGCAAAGGTTGCCACACCCTGTTGGCTGGTAGTAACCGAATGGGTTTCTGCAAATACTACATCGCCGGTTTCCGAACCTTTTAATATTTCAATTTTGAAAGACACAGCCTGTTCTTTTACAATATCACCATCTGCATTTCTCACAACTGCCTGATAATTGAAAGTTTCAGGCATTTGAGCAAAAGAAACAACATATATAAAAATGGTTATAATGCTAAATGTAATTTTTTTCATCACTGTAAAGTTTTAGTTTTTAACAATATGATATGATTTAATTGGCTTATTTTCACCATCAGTAATTTTTAAAACATAAGTTGCAGGTTTCATTGACTTCATATCAAGCGAATATAAAGAACCCGTGAAAACATCATGAAAAACCTGTCTTCCTTGTAAATCGTACATACTGATTTCAAGTCCGCCGGGATTTTCTTTTGCACTTACAGTAACCATGCGCATTACAGGGTTTGGAAAAACCTGTAAATCATACATCTTCACAAGGTTTTCATCTTCGATACCCGAAACAACAACTATCTGCACCTGATGAAAACCCTGCCCTAGGGATGCCCCTGTAGCCTGTAAAGTTTCAACAGCTAACTCCCCGACCGTCCAGCACAGGCTTGCCGAGGTATTACTCCCGCCCCCACCCGATGAAGACATAACCACCGGGCTCAATTCCTGCGCCAAAAGCAAAGCAGGCATAATTGAAAACATAATAAGTAGTTTTAATTTCATTTTTTGATAAGATTTAAGTTAATGGATAAGAGATAATTCAACTTTTAATATAAATGCATATGGTAAAGCTTTGCACAATTTTGATTAATGATTTAGGAACAAATTACATTTTTAATTCAATCACCCTAAAAAAAGTAACCGAATGAAAGTATAAAAAATATATTTGTCTGGAATAACGGTTTTAGTATCTGCAGACAACAAATAAGAATTCATGCCGTTTCTTCAAGAATCTGCACAAACCATAATAACCGTTTGTTAAAAAAGGTATAAGGTAGATGATGAATTTATGAACTAAGGATATTCAATACTTCCTGTTTTCGGTTTAAAGAAACAGGAATATTGGTGTGGTCTTTGAGTTGCAGGTAACCACCCTCTGTTTTGATATATTTTTCAATAAAGACAGTGTTAACAAGATGAGACTGGTGCACGCGGATGAACCCTGAATTCTTAAGCAACTCAGCATATTCTTTTAAAGTTTTCGAAACAAGAATTTTTTTCCCGTTTGTAAGATAAAATGTGGTGTAATTATTATCAGCTTCACAACGGATAATCTCGCTGATATTGACATAATGGAGGCAATCGGAAGTATGAAGCACTATTCTTTTCAATGTTTTCTTTTCATCAAAATTTTCAAGCAGGGCATTAACCTTTAGCTGCTCGTCTTCCTTCCTGATAATTTCGCCGGCTTTTTTTACAGCATTCGATAATTCGTCCGGGTCAACCGGTTTGAGCAAATAATCGAGGGCACATACCTTGATTGCCTGCAGCGCATAAGCTTCATAAGCTGTGACAAAGATAATTTTAAACGTTATTTCATCAAGTTTTTTAAGAAGATCAAACCCGGTACCGTCAGGAAGATTGATATCGAGAAAAACGATATCGGGGCCGGAAACTGCAATGGCATTTAAACCAGACACGATATCCCCTGCCGTGGCAACAATTTCCACTTCAGGATGCCCCTGCCCGATCAACGATGAAATAACCCCAACAACCTTTGGGTCATCATCAACAATTACTGCTTTCAACTTTATCATGGTTAGAAGCAAAAATACAAATATGATAAATTACAAACAACTGGTTTTCTATTATCATTATTTTTCCAGGGCAACCATATCGTTACCCTTGTCCCTTTGCATTTGGTAGCTTCAATAATATCTTCGATTTGTATGCACGACTTATTGTTCAGGGTTTGTTTAAAATAATCAATCCGCTCAACGGCTAAAATAGTTGCAAGTGACTTCTTTTTAATATCATTGCCTTTTTTAAGCTCTTCTGACTTTTTTCTACCAATTCCATTATCTTCGATCATAATTTGTATAAGGCCGTCGGACTGTTTGTAAGAGATTTCGAGAAAACCTTTTTGTCCCGCGGGCAGCAAACCATGTTCGATTGCATTCTCAACAAAAGGCTGTGCCATCATGGGAGGTATCATTATTGATGCGATATCTAATTTTTCATCTGTGGAGAAACGAAAATCAAAGTCGGAATCAAACCTCATCCTTTGTATTTCAACATAATTCTTCAAGATTTCAATTTCTTCTTCAAGTGGTATGAAATCCTGCCTTGAACTCTCGAGAATAGAACGTATCATAGCCGCAAACCTTGAAAGAAAATAATTGGCCTCTTTTGGTTTATTACTGAGGATATACTCCTGTACCGCACAAAGCGAGTTAAAAATAAAATGCGGGTTCATCTGCACCCTAAGCAGTTTCTGCTCCAGGTCAATATTTTTAAGTTTTACCCGAAGAACCCTTTGCCTGAATAGCAGAATACCAAACAGCACAATAAAAACGATGAAGAGTAAAGCGGCGATAAAAAAAATTTTTTGCTGTTTCATGGCCACCTTGTGCGCTGCTCTTTCCTGTTCCTGATCGTAGGCGATTATCCGCTCTTTTTTGTCGAATTCATATTGCAGTTCAAGCCTTGTTATTTTCTTAACATGTTCGTCTTTGCTAAGGCTATCCTGCATTTTCTTAAACTCGTTAAAGTAATTGTAGGCTAATTCATACCTGCCGGTTTTTGCATAAAGTGCACTCAGCAACTCAGCCCCTTCGCTAATGGCATCGGGTATATTCAACTCCCTGGCAATCCGGTACCCTGTCTGCGCATATTTCAGTGCGTCTTTAAAATTACCCCTGTCCATGCTTATCTTCCCCAACAAAATATAACTTCCCGCAAGTTTTGCCCTGTCATTAATATTTTCGGCTGTTTGAATACTCTTTCCAACATAGGCTAATGCCGAATCAAAATCCTGCATATTATGAAATGTTTTGGCAATATTGAAATAAGAACCGGCTGTTCCGGGAGGATAATTCATGGCAATATTCATTTTAAGCCCCTTCTGAAAATAAACCAGGGCTGTGTCGTTCCTGTCCAGCGAGAGGTATACATATCCGATATCATTATAAGTACGGCTCTCCTCCCACATATTTTTTGCCTTTACCACCACAGGCAGCTTCATCTTATAATATTCCAGCGCCTTATCGAAATCATCCTGAAAATAATACATCAATCCTATGTTTCCGTATGCGATGGACATACCAACAGAATCACGCTTTTGTTCCCATAGGGCCAGCGCTTTGAAATAAACATCTATTGCCTGCTGTATAAGGAATTGGTCTTTATAGATGTTGCCCAGGTTATTGTATGCTTCGGCCATCAGCGAAGTGTCACCTGTTTTGCCTGCAACCCGGATTGCATCCTGGATATAATCGAAAGAAGTATTAAAGTCTTTGGTCTGCTGGTAGATATATGCAAGGGAATTACAGGCATTGTATATTCCCCGGTAGTGTTCTATCTCCATGAAATGTCTGAGGCTATTAGTAAAATATTCTGCAGATTTTTTCAGGTTACCTTTGAAACTAAAAACATACCCCATGCCAAAACAAGCCATACCCATTCCGAAATCATCCTTCTCCTGGTTAAGCAGAT
Organism: Bacteroidales bacterium; assembly: GCA_016936215.1. Taxonomy (GTDB): domain Bacteria; phylum Bacteroidota; class Bacteroidia; order Bacteroidales; family UBA10428; genus JAFGPL01. The sequence continues at coordinate 23,000 of JAFGPL010000186.1, read as the reverse complement.
CAAAGGCCCTGAGCAGGTACCATGTAGCGCTGTCGTTCCTGCTGTAATTGATAAGGTGTGTATAACCCAATGCAATGTATGCGTTTCCGATACCTTTTTTATATTTTAACTCCAGTGAATATTTCAGGGCAAGATTGGCCAGGTAATAGGCAGTATCGGGATTGTTCCGCCTGTACTGGTATGCGATTAAATTTAAATGGTTTATGGTTGCCGTATCGGAAACATGTACTCCATTATGTCCTGTCTGTTTTGAATTATCTTCATACGAATAACCCAATTGGCCAAATAATTGAACAAGCAGAAATATCTTAACAAGACTAATATGAAAAATTGGCCTGGGCATTCAATTTATTTTATGAGTGTTTTTCGTAGTTAAAAATAGACAATTTTATTCAATATCAATCAGATACCTATAAAAAATTGCCAAAAGGAATTCCTATGATGGAAAAATTTTTAAAAAAGCAGCAACCACAAAAATGAAAGAATTCCTACATTTGAGCAATATTCAAACTTTAACCATGAAAATAATACTCATTCAGAACACTATTCTGCTAATAGCAGCACTGTTAAACACTTTATATGCGCAGGATAACTCATTGCAAAAATGCAAACCCGACAACGCTTTCACAACGCTTGCAGATGATGGCGCATGGTGTTGGTTTTCAGACCCCCGTGCTGTTTACTTTGAAGGAGAACACCGCAGAATATACACCGGTTGGATGAACAGCCTGGGTGACCTTGTTGCGGGCTGTTACGATATTGATACACGCCAGGTAACCACGCAGGTAATACATAAAAACCTGGAAATTGATGATCACGATAATCCCTCCTTAATTATTGATAATAAAGGCTATGTTACGTATTATTATACCAAACATGCTTTCAAAACCCCTTTGCTGACCGTTCGGTCGAAACGACCTGAAGATATAAGTGAATGGGCCCCGGTAAGGGAACTTCACCTTAATGATACAATAGCATACAAGGAATACAGAAACTCATACACATATGCCAATATATACCAGCTTGCAGATGAAAACAACCGTCAATATCTTTTCTGGCGCGGTATGGATTTTAAACCCAATTTTTCTTTTTCTGATGACCAGGGCAATTCATGGTCGAATGGTAAGATACTGATATTGCCAGACAGGACCTATCGTGACAGGCGCCCCTACCTGAAAGTAAGCAGCAATGGTAAAGATAAAATCCATTTTGCTTTTACCGACGGCCATCCGAGAGATGAGCCAACCAACAGCATTTATTATGCATGCTGTAAAAATGGTAAAATACTACAAGCCGATGGAAGCGAAATCTGCAGGCTTGACGACGCTCCTTTTGAACCTTCAGAAGCCGATGTTGTATACGATGCCCGGCAATCGGGAGTGAAATCCTGGATATGGGATATTGCCGAAGATACCTTGGGTAACCCGGTAATCGTTTATTCACGGTTTCCTGACGACTCAAACCATCTTTACCACTATGCCCGATGGAATGGCACACAATGGGAAGACCATTTTCTTCTAAACTCGGGAGGATGGTTTCCCCAAACCCCTGAAGGAAAGCATGAGCGTGAACCAAATTATTCCGGTGGCATTGTCATTGACCATGAAGATCCTTCGGTTGTCTACCTTTCGGCTAAAACAGACGGAACTTTTGAAATTGAAAAATGGAAAACATTTGACGGAGGCACCAACTGGGAAATTGAAAAGATTACATGCCGTTCTCAGAAAGACAATGTTAGACCGTTTGCAGTACGCAATGCCAACTCAGATAAAATTCCCCAGGTAATATGGATGAATATTGAAAAATATATCCATTATACCAATTACAAAGCATCACTTATGATTAAAGCAAAATAAAAGAGGCTGTGAAAAAAGTTTCCCTGATCCACAACCTCTTATAAAATGTCTGATTTATTTATTGTTATTCAACAGGGTTGCCAAGTAATGACATGATCAGTTTCAGTACGATGATTAAAAGAACTAGTCCGCCTGAAATTACTAATACCGGTAACCAACCGTTTTTATTTATTTTGGGTGCTTTTTTTTCAACTTTTGCTTCCATAGTAAAAAAATTAAATATAAAAATAATTCAGGGCTTATCGAATTAGATAAGGCATAGTTGCCCATCAGATAGCCCGAAAAAAAAAAGTAAATATTATATGAAAGTAAAAGACTAAATCCGGAGATTCCGGTTCTTCAAAAACAGACGGTTTAAATCTTCCCCACTAAATATGTTGTACCTGAATATTGCATAATAACCCGGTTTTGTAAACTCCTTAAATGGTAAAGTTGAGATTAGTTTTAAACACCATGCCCCCTGGAGTTTTCTTTTGTCTTCGGTATTCAATACCTGGGACCCAGAAGGCAAACAGGTTGTAAACTCTGCATAAGGAGATGATTTTAAATTTCTTTGACTTTGTATTCCGTCATCAAATGGCAGGAAAACAAAGAATTTTATATAAAGGAGCAGGAGAAAAGCAGATATATAATTTGAAAAATTCATTTAAAATAATATCTCAGCAATTTAGACCGAAAAGTTCAAACAGGAAACAAAAATAATTACATTTTGCATTCTTATTACATAATTTAAAAACGATTATTTACATTTGATTTTTTTTACACTAAACTAAAACCGTTATTAAAATGAAAGCTGCATACCTTAAAACAATTGCTGCGATTATTATTTTTGCTATAAATGCAATAATTACAAATGCACAAAAATCAGACACCAGGCAACTTCCCATTGACAGTAAAGTAAAAATTGGTACACTTGACAATGGCATGAAGTATTATATCAGGAAAAATGCCCGTCCTGAAAACCGTGTGGAGATGAGGCTTGTAGTAAAAGCCGGGTCGGTGCTCGAAGATGAAAACCAGCGTGGTCTTGCCCATTTTATTGAACACATGTGTTTTAACGGAACAAAAAATTTCGAAAAAAACAAACTGGTTGAATACCTGCAATCGCTTGGCATTGAGTTTGGCCCTGAAATAAATGCCTACACCAGTTTTGATGAAACTGTATATATGCTCACCCTCCCGGCCGATTCGGCCAAAATTATCGAAACAGGTTTCCAGGTGATGGAAGACTGGGCACACCAGGTTTCCTTTGATACCACAGAAATAAACAAAGAGCGTGGTGTGATCATTGAGGAATGGAGGATCAACCGGGGGGCATTTCAACGTATGCTCGATAAGTTTCTCCCTGTTCTCCTAAAAGGATCGAAATATGCCGAACGGCTTCCCATAGGACAGAAAGAGATTATTGAAACAGCCGACAGGGAAACCATGAAACGTTTTTACGACGACTGGTACAGGCCCGACCTGATGGCTTTTATTATTGTTGGCGACATTGATGTAGAAAAGACCGAAGCAAAGATCATTTCGCAATTCAGCAATCTTAAGTCACCTGAAAATCCACGCAAAAGAGAATCCTTTGAAGTACCCCCGCACAAAGAACCATTGGCAATTGTTGCATCCGACAAGGAGTCTCCCATAACGATAGTATCTGTATACTACAAATCCGCTTCACCAGCTTTTAAGACATATGATGATTATCGCAGCATTGTTATGTTTAGTCTTTTCTCCAACATGCTAAACCAACGCCTTAGTGAATTAAAAGAAAAACCCGAGCCTCCTTTTATCAATGCCGGATCGGCATATGGCCAGCTTATTGGCGAAGTACATGCTTTTACCGTTTCTGCGCTTGTAAGCGACACAGGCATACAAAAAGGCCTGCAGGCGCTTGTTGAAGAAAATGAAAGGATAAGCCGTTACGGTTTTACCGAAAGTGAACTTGAAAGGACAAAAAAAATAATCCTCAATCAGTATGAGAAATCTTACAACGAGCGGGAAAAATCTGAATCATCAGCATATATAAGTGAGTATACCAGAAATTTCCTGAACGGGGAGCCAATTCCGGGAATAGAATTTGAGTATGAGCTTGTAAAAAATATCCTTCCGGGAATTAAACTCGACGAAATAAATACCTTGTCTAAGAAATTAATTACCCGCGAAAACAGTGTTATTGTTGTTCAGTCGCCTGAAAAAGAAGGGATTAACATCCCGAATGAGAATCAACTGCTCGCAATTGCCCAACAGGCAGAAAACCTTAAGCTTGAACCATACGAAGATAAACAAACAGGCACAGAACTTTTGGCTGAAACGCCCGAAAAAGGACGTATACTTTTTACGAAAAAACGCACCGATATTGGAATTACCGAGTATAAGTTATCAAACGGAGCAAAGGTGATTTTGAAAAATACCGATTTCAAAAATGATGAAATACTCTTTACTGCAGAAAGCTTTGGCGGTCAGTCGCTTGTACCTGACAGCAGCCACATGTCAGCCCTGCATGCTGCTTCAATTATGAATGAGAGCGGCCTGGGCGAATTTTCAAAAACCGATCTTCAAAAGCTACTTGCAGGTAAAACAGTTACCCTCTCGGGCAGTATTGGTATGTATTCTGAAAACTTATCAGGACAATCCTCACCGAAAGACCTTGAAACCCTGATGCAACTTATCTATCTGAAATTCACCTCTCCACGTAAAGATCAAAATGCTTTTAATTCATACATCAGCAAAATAAAAGCTTATTATAGCAATGTTTTGTCTGACCCTTCACAGTACTTTTCTGATTGCTACAGGAAAATAAAAACACAGGGGCACCCAAGGGTTGGTCATATACCTTCTGATAAAGATATTGAAGAGATAAACCTTGACAAAGCCTATGATATTTATAAAGAACGTTTTACCGATGCTTCCGGTTTTAATTTTTATTTTGTCGGGGCCATCAATCCTGATTCGGTAAAACCATTGATCGAGACATACATAGCCAGCCTGCCATCTTCCAAACAGAATGAAAGCTGGAAAGACCTTGGCATACGTGCCCCGAAAGGAAAAACCGACACTGCCATATTTAAGGGCGCAGACTCTAAGAGCCTCGTAATTATTTCTTTTGAAAAAGAGCGGGTATGGAATGAAAAAGATGATTTTCTTTTCACGGTTTTTGGACAAATACTTGAAAGAAAATATATAGAAATCCTGAGGGAAGAGATGAGCGGTGTTTACAATGTAAGTGCTTCAGCCGGGTTGGATAGAATCCCTTACGAACGCGCCAGCCTTGATATCTATTTCCCCTGCTCGCCAGGCAATACAGACAGCCTTACAAATGCTGTTCTTAAGGAAGTTCAAAAAATCCAGACAGAGGGTATCAGCGCCGAAGATATCGCTGCATCAAAAGAAATCGAGCGCAGGAGCATTGAAGAAAGCCTTAAAACAAATGGTTTCTGGCTTTCAAAACTTCAGGGCATCTACAGGTATAATTTATCTCCCGGTGTATTGGTTAATATCAATGAAGTTCTTGAAAACATTACCCCAGAAGAAATTCAGCGCATTGCCAATGATTTTGACACCAATATTTATTTAAGGGCTGTTCTGTATCCTGAGTCATTGCTATCAAAATAATTTTTTATATTTTTATAGAAAGACAAAATTTTTAAAACCACCAACATCCAAAATCTATTGCAATGAATGTAAAAGGTACAGCCTTAACAACCACGAGGGATTTTGTCAGGAAAACTTTCCCTGACAAATACAACCAATGGTTAAACTGCCTGCCCGCAAAATCAAAAGAGTTCTATGCTTCATCTATTGATGCCACGAAATGGTATCCACTCAAAGAAGGTTATCTGCAAGCCATTGAATGCGTTATTCGACAGTTTTATAAAGGTGATGCTAAAACTGGGGCGGAAGCCATCGGGAGGTACAGTGCAGAAATGGCTTTAACCGGATTTTACAAAGTTTTCCTGTTAATTGCTTCGCCAAAATTTCTAATGCAGCGGGCATCAAAAATATTTTCCACTTTTTATGACCCGAGTGAAATAGTGGTTGTAGAAGAAGACAGCAACCATGCTACCTTAAAAATTGTGAAATTTGACGAGATTGACCTTGCACTTGAATACAGGATAGCAGGCTGGATAAAAAAGGCGCTTGAACTGGCGAACTGCAAAAACCCTGAATATACTTTCGGGAAAATGCTATCTAAGGGCAATGATTGCACAGAGATTAAATTCGGTTGGTCATAACGCAAAGGTCATTTGCATGAAATAATTAGCGACAGTCTAAATAGTGTTTGTCTGGCTCATGAATACATCAAGACATGCAGTCATAACACAGATTTCAGATTTTTATGGACAGGCATCAATTCAATCACTGGTCGCCCATGCATGTACCCACTGCCCTGGCAGATTTAACCCAATCATGGTCAATGGGCACAAGTTTTTTAATTCCTACTACCTTTTCGAGGGGAACAGGTTCGGTTGATTCACCGCGTGATGCAACCATAACGCCGTAGATACCTTTGTCAATATACTCCGCGCATGCAGTGCCTAGCTTGGTGGCCAGCAACCTATCGGCTGCGGAGGGTATGCCACCACGCTGAAGATGGCCCAGGATCGTCACCCTTGACTCCAATCCGGTAAGTTGTTCCAGCATATTGGCCAGCCTCAGGGTTGAACCCTCCTTGAGTGCAATTAGGGCCTTATGTTCTGCTTTAAGCTTTACCTTTTCATTGGCATCCACGGCTTTATCAATCTTCTTTTCAGAAGATTTCAGCTCTTTACTCTCTTCTTTTGACAGGGCGCCCTCGGCAACTGCCACAATGCTGAAGGGTGAACCTAACTGACTGCGTCTGAGGATGGACTCGGCAACAATATTAATATCGTAAGGAATTTCAGGTATAAGTATCACATCGGCACCGCCAGCGATACCGGCACCCAGTGCAAGCCAGCCCGACCTGTGCCCCATGATTTCAACAACAATTATGCGGTGGTGGCTGTGAGCTGTGCTGTGTAACCTGTCTATTGCATCTGTTGCAACACCAAGCGCTGTATCAAACCCAAAAGTGACATCGGTTTTGGCCACATCATTATCAATTGTTTTGGGCAGGGTAATAATATTCAACCCTTTTTGTGCCAGCTTCCATGCGTTTTTCTGAGTGCCTCCCCCTCCAATGCATACAAGACAGTCGAGCTTGTGTTTTTCATAGTTTTCTATAATGGCATCGGTCATATCAAGGATTTTCCCGCCAATCGGCATTTTATGTGGTTTATCCCTGCTGGTGCCAAGAATTGTGCCGCCTCTTGTGAGAATGCCTGAAAGTGATTGTCGGTCAAGCATCAGTATCCGGTTTTCCATCACCCCCCTGAATCCATCTTTAAAGCCGATAATCTGAATTCCGTAAATCCCGTTTGCAGCTTTACCTATCCCGCGGATGGCCGCGTTAAGTCCCGGACTGTCCCCGCCTGCTGTTAACACGCCGACATATTTCGCCATTATTTTTTAATATTTCTTGTAAATAAAAAATCAAATTACTTATCCAAAATTTCAAAATTCCAGTCTGATAGATTAAAACCCGATTCAATTTTTTCCTCATCCTCATCTGGCAAAGAAGAGAAAAAGTCAATACCCGTAATCTTTTCAACTTCGTCTATTGACATGGCCGTGGGTTTCAACGCCCCTGTGCTCAGGCTGCTTTTTATCATAAATCCAAATCCTTTGCCCGATTTCAGATCAAGTACCACCTTGTAAAACCGAGAAGGTATACTTACTTTGTTTTCGCCAAAGGTAGGGAAAGGGGAATCTGCAAGTACCGGTCCTGCAACAATATATAAGGTATCTGTTTCCTTAACCCATTCCCTTATCATATCTTCTGTCTTCTTCCAGGTATATTTATAAAACGCCTGTTTCATGGGTGCTGTATTCGAATAATAAAATGTTTCCATTACCGCTTCTTCCGAAAACATCATGTCTTCAGCAGGAACAAGCTGCCCCGGCAAATAACCGGCATCTTTATAATCCTTCTTGGTAGCAGAACCGGTTGAAACGAGCGGGTCTTCCTCAAATTTTTCTTTATATTCAATGCCACCCAACAACTGATTTGCAGTCAGGCTATATGCAACCCACGAAGCAAGTTCATATCCTTCAACAAAAGCAAGGGCAAAGTGCTTATGCCTTACAAGTTCCTCCCTTGGTTTCAAAACCTGCAATTCCAGGTTGTCCTGACCACTTACTCCAGCAAATACGGATAATGATATTAGAAAAATTAAAAATCTTTTCATCGCTTAAAAATTATACAAATTTATAATACTAAAACCTCTGTATACCAGCTTTTAAGGAAAATAAACTTAAATCTGCTTAGGCCACAGGTTTCAAAAAATTCAAAAATAAGTTTAAATTTAATCAAAATATCCCTGAATCCGGCCCAAAATATTATTGCTGGTTAAACCCGGTACTTCAATAATTTGATAATGATGTTAATATATTTTTAAATTTTTCTATTCTTTTTTTTGAATAATTGTGCTAATTTGTATCAATTCTTTTATAACAACCATAACCTTGAAATAAACAACTGCAAAATGTACCTTCGTCATTTAATTATTCTACTGCTTTCGCTTATGGGCATACAGGTTATGTCCCAGAAAGTCAATCATATAAAGTTCGAAAATATTTCTACCAGGCAGGGTTTGTCACAAAGCTCGCCCAACTGCATTTTGCAGGACAGCAGGGGAATATTATGGATTGGTACTGAAGACGGACTTAACAAATACGATGGTTATGATTTCATTATTTACAGGCCAAAGGTGAATGAACAGGGTTCCGTCAGCAATAACAGGATAAAATGTATGGTTGAAGATAAAAACGGAAACCTTTGGATAGGCACCAACGGTGGCGGCCTGAACATCTATGACAGGATGAAGGATTCTTTCAGCGTTTTTCAGGGTTTTGATTCAGTTGCTTTTGAAGCATCTTTTATAAATTGTCTTTATTATGACGATGAAGGAATTATCTGGGCAGGCACGGTTAGTGGCCTATATAAGATCAACCCTGCAAAAAAAACAGTGGTGAATTATTCCAATAACCCGTTTAAGGCTAATACCATTAGCAGTGATGTAATCAACACCATTGCATCTGACAAACAAGGTTTCCTGTTGATTGGCACTGAATATGGAATGAACAGGTTAAATACCGCCAAAGAACTTTTCTCCTGGTATTTTCATGACCCTTCAGATGAAAACAGCCTTTCGGACAACAGCGTTAACTATATTTTTAAAGATAAGGGCAATGCCATCTGGATAGGTACTTCAAACGGTTTAAACCTTTATGATGATTCAAATGACCAGTTTGAAAGAATTGTTCTGCCTGAACACCATGAACAAAACGGATCAAATACTCATGCTGTTACCACTATTGCAGAGGATACAGAAGGTAATTTGTGGATTGGCACCTTTGGAAAGGGTTTATATATCTATTACAAATCGCTGGATATGGCTTTAAACCTTAGCTACAATCCGGGCAATCCATATTCTCTAAGCAATAACGAGGTATTATCTGTTTTCAGGGATAATTCAGGCATAATGTGGGTAGGTTCAAACGGCTTGGATAAATACAACCCGAGAAAGGAAAAATTCACTTTGTACAATTACGACCCTTTTTCTTCGAAAGGAGAGATATTCAGACATATACATGCAATATATGAAGATGATTATGGTGTATTATGGATTGGTTCGAAAAGCGACGGTATTTACATCCTCGACCGGCAGAAAAAACAATCTTCCCGGATTACTGCAGGTGAAAACAGCCTGTCAAGCAACAAAATAAGGGTAATCCGAGAATATCCCGAAGGTACGTTATGGATAGGAACAGACGACAACGGTTTAAATAAAATAACACTCGGTAATAACAGAGAACCACAAAAATATGATTGGTTCAGTTATAATCCCGTGGCATCAAATACCCTGTCAAGCAATACAATTTATACCCTGCATATTGACGGGAATAATTTATGGATAGGAACCGATAACGGAATTTCTAAAATGGATATTAACACAGAAGAGATAATTCGCTACATTCCGAATCCTGAAGACAGCAACAGCCTGAATAACAGCACTGCATATTACATATACGGCGACAGGGCAGGCACCATCTGGGTAGCAACAGACCTGGGGTTGAATAAATATGTACCCGAAACAGATGGCTTTGTTCATTATATATCCGATCCGGCAGATTCAAAGACATTAAGCAGTAACGAATTGCTTACAATCTACGAAGACATAAAAGGAACATTGTGGATCGGGACTTATTCGCACGGGATAAACAGTTTTGACCGTGAAAAAGAAGAATTCAACCGCTATGAATCAATTAATGAGCTTTCTACCGATGTGGTTTACGGAATACTTGAGGATGAAAAAAACAACCTTTGGCTGAGCACCAACGATGGTATCATAAGGTTCAATCCGGCAATCAACCCTCCTGTCACGCATTTCACCATTGAAGACGGTTTACAGAGTAATGAATACAATGGCGGAGCCTATTACAAAAGCGGTACAGGTGAGATCTTTTTTGGAGGCCAGTATGGATTCAATTCATTTTTCCCGGATAAGGTAACCATTGATACCGTGCCACCGAAAATTATTTTAACAGGGCTTAAGATCAACAACCAGGTGATTAACCCGGGCGAAAAGTCACCACTTTCTGTACAAATTACCGAAACAAAAAAACTAATATTAAAATCATCTCAAAACAACCTTACATTCGATTTTGCTGCCCTGCATTATGGTAATCCGGCAGGAAACAGGTACAGGTATATACTCGAAGGGTTCGACAAAGATTGGGTTGATGCAGGTACAAGCCGGTCAGCATCTTACACAAGCCTGCCTTATAAAAGTTACATTTTCAGGGTAATCGCTTCCAATTCAGACGGTAAATGGAACAACGAGGGATTATTATTACAGATAAAAATACGACCTCCCTTTTACAGGACTACATTCTTTCTCATCTTTTTGTCAATTCTCATAATATTAATGATATACCTGGTAGTTAAGAACCGAGTTAACAGGGAAAACAAACAAAAAGAAAAGCTTCAGAAAGAGATTGATAAGTTCACAGATGAATTGGAACAGGCCAAATTGCAGATGGAAAAACAAAGGGAAGAAATTACTGTACAGAAGCAGGAAATAAAACTACGAGAGAGGGAACAACAGGATATCATGTGGTTTAACGAAGGATTGAACAAATTCAGCGACCTGATGAGCAAAAACAAAGGCGATCTTGAACTCCTTACAAAAAATACGATTAAAAGCCTTGTTGATTATGTTGAAGCAGAACAGGGGGGAATATATTTACTGAATGATGATAATCCTAACGAAATATTTCTTGAATTGACAGGCAGTTATGCATATAGTGAATCGAGGTTGCACAGCCGGTTTTTACCGGGTGAAGGATATATAGGTACCTGTTTTAAAGAGAAAAATGTAATAGAATTGAATAATCCGGAAAAAGAATATACATCTATTAAATCCGGACTGGGAGAAGAACATCCGAAGTATATTGCCTTTGTTCCGATAAAAATGGATGAGGATACAGTAGGTGTTATCGAAATTGCCTCGTTTAAAAAACTAAAGGGGTATAAAATTAGTTTTATACAAAAGATGGCTGAGACACTTCACTCAATCATTGACAGTGCAAAATCTGCCCAAAAAATGGTAAAAATGGTCGAGGAACTTAAGCTGAAATCTGAGGAACTTACAGCACAGGAAGAAATCTTAAAGCAAAACCTCGAAGAGATGGCCGAATCACAGCAGGAAGCTATGCAACGCGAAGACTTTTTGCTCTCGCAGGCAGAGGAATATGCCTCAAAAGAGGTGATGCTGCAGGAAGAGGTTGAAAAGTTGAAAACAGAGCTGGAAGAGTTAAAAAAACTTCTTGAAGAATCGGGTTCAAAAAAATGAAAAAACAGTATTCCTGTTACTTATCTTTCGACTTATTAATCGCCCGTTCCAGGTCTTCCATCAGGTCTGAGACATTCTCCAAGCCGACCGATACCCTTACCATGGCATCGGTAATACCTGCATCTTTTCTTTCTTCAGCAGACAACTTAGAATGAGTGGTAGTTGCCGGGTGGGTAATAATACTGCGTGAATCGCCCAGGTTAGATGATATTGAAAACAGTTGAAGCGCATTAATAAATTTCATGGCACGTTTCATACCGCCTTTAAGTTCAAACGACACCAATGCTCCCCCGAGTGTCATCTGTTTTCTTGCCAGACGATATTGCGGGTGTGATTTTAAAAACGGGTATTTCACCCATAAGATTTCCTGATTGTTTTCAAGGAATTCGGCCAGTCTTAATGCATTGCTGCAATGCTTTTCCATTCTTACGGCCAGCGTTTCAAGGCTTTTTGATAAAAGCCACCCGGTTGATGCCGGCATAACAGGGCCGGTAATGCGTGAGAGGGTAATGATGTCTTTCATTAATAACTTGCTCCCTAAAACAGCCCCTCCAATGGTCCTGCCCTGCCCGTCAATAAACTTTGTAGTTGAATGCACAATAAAATCTGCACCATATTTCAGGGGTAACTGGAGATAAGGTGTTGCAAAACAGTTATCTACAACAAAATACAGATCGTTTGAACCGGTGAACTTTCCTAGTTTTTCAAGATCAAAGATTTCCAGGCCGGGATTTGAAGGTGTTTCAACATATAAAAGCCTGGTGGTAGGCAACAGCGCATTTTTAACACTCTTCATATCGCTCATGTCGGCATATGTATGAGAAATTCCCCATTTCGGCAATACCTGGTTAAGCAGCATATGTGTAGTCCCAAAGAGGTTTTTGGAGGCAATGATATGATCACCGGCATTCAGCACCCCTGCAATACTGAGAAATATTGCCGCCATACCCGAAGAAGCAGCAATACCTGTTTCTGTTCCTTCAAGTGTACATAATTTTTGAATTAACTCGTCACAATTCGGGTTATTGAAACGCGAATAGATATACCCCCCCTGCTCTTCAGCAAAAACAGCACTGGCTTCTTCTGCCGAGTTATAAACAAAACTCGATGTTTCATACAAAGGCACACTATGTTCTTTAAAGGGTGTTTTTTCAAGCTGTATCCGTATTGCCTTTGTCTCAAATTTTCTGTTGTTCATATGTTGATTGTTTATACAATGCGACCAAAGATAGCATATCCGTAAAATATTTTAACAACAATGGTTTCAACAATTTTAAACCGTAATAATTTGACTTTTTGCTATAGCATTTTCTTTCGTTTTGCAATCAGGCTGCTGCAATACTCGATCAATTCTTTGTTAAGGTTGTCCCAGGGCATAGGTTTACGGGCCTGCAGGTCAGAATTTGACTGGTTGATAAGTACAGGTTTTGAATGCGACAACCCTGTTTCAGTACCATAATATATGACCTGAGGTTGTGGTTGTAATAATTGAGTTTTTAATGCAAGTTTCAGTTTTTCAAAATTATTACCGCATTCGAACATAAACCTGCTCATGTCATGGTTATCAATAAAACCGGGTAAAAAATAATTTAAAGGATACTTCCTGTAATGGTTATCAAGGCTTTCGATGAGTTTATCCAGAAACAATGCAGGATTGTCTTTCCATGCAATATATTCAACAAGCCTGTCCCTCAGGTTGAAATCCAATACACCGTCCAATACCCCTGCAAACTCATTTTGTGCATCTTCCTGGGTATAACGGGTGGCCCATTTGAAATATTTATATTTCAGCCCAAGTGTTCTAATATCCCTGAAACGTATACCACTCATCCAAGCTTCACCAATAAGCACTTTTTCTGGCGAAACAGACTTTACCTCCTTCGTAAATTTATCCCAGAAACTATGATGGGGGCCTACCACATGGTCTATCCTGAAACCGTCGATACCCAGTCCGAGCCAATACTTTGCAGCTCCAATTATATGGTTTGCCGTATCGGGGTTTCTCAGGTTAAGCTTTGGCAATTCCCTGAAATGTAAAAAACTAAGATATTTATCCGGCCATTTTCTAAAAAAAAACCATTTGTAATATCTGCCCTTACGGTTCATACATGCATCCTTAAAATATGGATGATTCAGCGAACAATGGTTAGGTACGAAGTCGGCAATTATCCTTATATTATTTGAGTGTGCTGTTGAGATAAGCAGTTTAAGGTCATCTGCAGAACCAAACCGGGGTTCAACTTCGTAAAAATCTGTTACGTGATAACCATGATACCTGTCTGTTTTATAAAAAGGGGAAAGCCAGAGGGCGTCAACCCCAAGCTTTTTTAGGTAACCGATTTTGCCTGTAATACCTTTAAGGTTGCCGCCAATAAAAACAGGTTTTTCCCACTTGCCCGGATAACGGTAACCAGCAAAACGGTCTATTAGTACCTGATAAATTACGGCATATTTAAACCAGGGAACCATGTTTGGGCAGTGATTTAGACCTGTAAAAATAATAAAAGTAAATAACTGTATTTAAACAGGCAGGCTTAAAATAAAGAAAGTCTGCATGTAAATACAGACTTTCTGGTTATTATGGGTTCAATCGTTAGGGTTAATAACGATGTAAATATACAAAATACCTTTTATAAAACAAGAATCATTAAAAAAAAATCATAATGGAAAAAGTCTAAAAGTTGATTAATTGAGAATTATCGGATTAAAAAGAATTGATTTTGCAAAAGAAACCTAAAAATAAAACCTTTTAAATAAATTAGAGTAAGATATTTCATAAAATTCTACAGGTTTTATTATCTTTAAACTTATTGAAGATTACTGTTCATAGCTGTTTTAAATTGGTATCACTTTAAGAAACACGGCTATTTGTTGGTAGGAAGCAGAGTAAAATATTAATTAAAGATATATTGATGAAAACAAAAATGATAATCATCCCTCTTAAATACCTGATGCTGACAGGGGTTTTTATTTGTTTTTTCCAGTGGATGAATGCATTTGGCATTACAATCGAAAGCGGTCTTTCAAATCATTCTCCACTTTTATTTCAGGAAGTATCTGAATTTTCTGAAACAGAAGTTACGGCAGAAGTTACAGATACTGCCCCTCTATCCTTGGGGGTTGAAGAAACTGTGCAGGAAGACCTTACTGCAACAAAAGAAGACCATGATATTGAAGAAGACGGAATTGACAGTTTAAAACTCGATACCAAGGTCGGGAAAGGCATGGCTGAACGAAAAAGACTGCCTTTCTATAAAATGTGGTGGTTCTCATTACTGGTTATAATATTATTATCCATTCCAATCATTAGCAGGTACAACAATAAGAACAAGCAACTGCTAAACTCATCGCTTGAAGATTGTAAACAAAAAATTTCCGGACTTGAAGAACAGCTTAAAGAAAAAGAAGATTATTATAAAAAACTTCAGGAAGAACAGTCTGATCGGGCAGAAGCTGAAAAGGAACTAAGGTTTCAGGCCGACGGGATTGCCAAATTCAGCGATTTAATTGCCAAAAACAAAAGCAATACCGCTACCTTGGGGCAGACCATTATTTCTGAACTGGTAGAATTCATTGGCGCAAACTCCGGTGCCATATATCTTATAAAAGAGGAAGATGGCGAGGAACCCCGCCTTGAGTTTTTCGGTGGTTTCGCCCCCGACATTGACCAGATAAAAACCACTTTTAAAATCGGTGAAGGATACATTGGCACCTGTTATAAGGAAGGTACCACGATGGAGCTTGCCGACATCAACCAGACATTTCTAAAAGTTTATTCAGGGCTTGGCCAGGCAAGTCCGGGTCACCTCGTATTTGTGCCCCTTAAGCAGGATGAAAATAATATGGGGGTAATTGAGATTGCATCATTCAAGAAAATAGATACTTATAAAATAAGGTTCCTTGAAAAACTTTCCGAAAATATTGCATCTTCGCTGGCTATTAACCAGGCAAACGAAAAAATGCAGGTGCTTTTGGAACAGTCGAAAGTTCAGGCCCGTGAGCTTCAGACGCGTGAAGAAGAGTTAAGGCAGAACCTTGAAGAGATGCATGCTACTCAAGAAGACCTCAACAGGCAGATGGAGGCTAACAAAATAATGCAGCAAAACCTCATCAAAGAAAAGGCATTGCTCGACTCACTGATGAACAGTCTTCCCGATTATATTTATTTTAAAGACCTTGACAGCAAATTCATAAGAATCAGCAAATCAATGCACCCGATCTTTCCTGTTGAAAATATTGAAGATATGCTGGGAAAATCAGATTTCGATTTTATAGAAAAAGAAACTGCAAAGAATTATTACGAAGAAGAACAGGAAATAATAAAGACCGGAAAAGGATTTGTTGACAAAGTTGTACATGAAGTCTTTGAAAATGGTCACGAACAGTGGTCGTCCATAACAAAAATGCCCTTAATAGACGAATCGGGCAAATGTATCGGGACCTATGGTATTACCAAAGATATCAACCATATCAAAAAACTTGAACTCGAAGCCAGGGAAAAAGCAGAAATGCTTCTCTCGCAGGAAGAAGAACTAAGACAAAACCTTGAAGAGATGCAGGCTACACAGGAAGACCTGCAGCGGCAGATGGCAGAAAACAAAAAAATACAGGAAGACCTTGCCCGTGAAATGTCGTTAATGGATGCCCTGATGGAGAGTGTTCCTGATTACATCTATTTTAAAGACCTCGACAGCAAATTCATCAAAAACAGCAAATCACATGCTATTTTGTTTGGTTTTGAAAATCCCAAAGATATTGCAGGTAAATCCGATTTCGATTTCTTTGCCGACGAACACGCGAGACCTGCATACGAGGGTGAACAGAAGATTATTAAAACAGGGAAATCTATAATCAACCTTGTGGAAAAAGAAGTTAAAAAAGACGGCTCTGTAAGTTGGGTAAGCACTTCGAAGATGCCCCTCAGGGACCACACTGGTAAAATAATCGGTACTTTTGGTATCTCCAAAGATATTACCGACATCAAAAAAATGGAGATGGAGATTAAAGAACGCAACGAGGAGTTACAAGCCCAGGAGGAAGAATTAAGGCAAAACCTCGAAGAGATGCATACCACCCAGGAGGACCTGGAACGACAAATGGAAGAAAACAAAAAAATTCAGGAAGACCTTGCAAAAGAAAAATACCTGATGGATGCACTTATGGATAATGTACCTGACTATATTTATTTCAAAGACCTGAACAGTAAATTTATAAGGAACAGCAAATCACATGCAAAACTATTCGGTTTTGAAGACCCCAGGGAGATAACCGGCAAATCCGATTTCGATTTCTTTGCTGAAGAACATGCCAAACCAGCATTTGAAGGTGAACAGAAAATCATCAGAACGGGCAATGCTATTGTCAACCTGGTAGAAAAGGAGGTTAAAAAAGATGGCACCGAAAGCTGGGTAAGCACCTCCAAAATGCCGCTGAAAGACCAGAACGGGAAAATCGTGGGTACATTTGGCATTTCAAAAGATATCACACCGTTGAAAAAAATGGAATTTGAAATTCTGGAAAAGAATGAAGTGCTGCTTGCCCAGGAAGAAGAATTAAGGCAAAACCTTGAAGAGATGCATGCCACGCAGGAAGACCTGGAGCGCCAGCTTGAAGAAAACCAAAAAACACAGGAGGAGCTTGCCAGGGAAAAAATCCTGATGGATGCCCTTATGGACAATGTGCCTGAATATATCTATTTCAAAGACAGGGATAGTAAATTCATAAGAAACAGTAAATCGCATGCCAGGCTGTTTGGTTTTGAAAATCCAAAAGACATTTCTGGTAAATCAGACTTTGATTTCTTTGCCGACGAGCATGCAAGACCCGCATACGAAGGTGAGCAAAAAATCATCAAAACCGGGAAGCCTATTCTCGACCTCGTTGAAAGGGAGGTTAAAAAAGACGGGAGCATATCATGGGTCTCCACCACAAAACTGCCTCTCAGGGATCAAAAAGGCAAAATAGTTGGCACATTTGGCATCTCAAAGGATATTACCGAATCCAAAAAAATGGAAATGGAAATTAAAGAGAAAAATGAAGAATTGCTTTCTCAGGAAGAAGAATTAAGACAAAACCTTGAAGAGATGCAGACCATTCAGGAAGACCTGAAGCGGCGCCTTGATGAGAATGAGAAAATGAAAAAAGAATTCCATGAAAAGGAAAAGACCCTTAAAGATACCATCAACAAGCTTCAGCAGGAATTAAAACAAAAGAAAAAATAAGGCTCCTTCATAACATTCTATTGATTTTTTAATGTTTCAAAACAACAGGTAATAAATATCATTTATAATGATGATATATATCACCTCCGTGTAACTTATTATATATAAGTATATTAGATATTGTTTTGGCCTTTTGTTAATATTTTAGCTACCCAACTGAATTTTTACCCGTATAAAACCTACCATTTATTACTAACTTGTATAAATAATTCATTTTAATTAAAAAGAACTGATATGAGAAAAATTCTATTTATTTTATTCTTAGCCGGGGCTGCAATCTGGCCTTTGTTTGGTCAATCGCCGGTTGTATGGCTGAGTGAGGACGAATTTTACAAAGAGATAACGGCAGGTGGTGCCGATTCTCAGATGGTAGTAATTCAAAACAAAGGAAACAGGGACCTGATCTGGAGTTTAAAAGATGTTAAAGGTCCGGGGGTATCTTTTTCCAAAGCCGACTATGCCGACTGGGAGCTGCCCGTAAACCAGGACAGGATTAAACCCGATGTATGGATTACCAGGACAGATGAACAGGGTATATTTAATATTGCAGTTGAAAATGAATATAACGGCAACTCACCCCAAAATACCCTGTGGGCATTCAGCCGTACGATGGATGCCGAACCTATGGATTATACCGATTGGAGAAGTGCAGTTAACAACAATCCCCCTTCTATGGTTGGCAATACAATCTCAATGTATCTCCAGGATTATACAGAATTTTTTGATATAGTTTTTGATAACTGGACCGAAGGCGGACTTGGCGGAGGATTTTCTTATACACGTTATGAAGCCCCGATATGGCTTGACGGCAGTAAAAACAGCGGAACAATAATTCCGGGTGCCACCGACACCATATGGGTTTTTTATAATGGCGAATATCTTTACCAGAGGGAATATATTGCTTATGTAGCAATACAGACAAACGATCCTGCCTCCCCGCTGGTAAACCTCACATTCAACCTGAATGTTACCTCGGGAAATGCAACCATTGAATTTGATGAAGGCTCTGTTGATTATGGCAATGCCTTTGTCAATTTTGCAAAGTCTTATTCTTTAAAAATATACAATAATGGCACAGGAACTTTGGTAATTAATAATATTACTACCGGTTTGCCTGAATTTTCTCCCCGGGCAACAACACTGGAAGTTCCGGCCAAAGACAGCAGAATGCTAGAAATAGATTTTACCCCGATACAGAAGAAATTCTATTCAGATACATTATATATTTCTTCAAACGATACAACTTATCCGATTTTCAAAATGCCATTAACCGGAACCGGCATTGCAGCGGCAGATATTAACGTAAACCCGCTGTCTTTTAACGAGAGTGGAGAGTTGGGTACCCCGCTGGTAAAGAAACTGGCAATTTCCAATACCGACTCATCTGATCTTGAATGGGAAATAAAAATAAATACCAGCTTAAGCAAATTTGGGCCTTCAGTGAATTTTACAAAGGCAGACGGTGTTGACTGGACCCTGGCAGCAAATCAGGATCCCTGGACTCCAAATGTTACGATCACTCGTGCTAACAGTCAGGGAATTTTTAATATAGCCGATGAAGGCAGTTATCAATGGGATGTTTCACCTTCGGGTACACTTTGGTCATATGGCAAAACAAGGGAGGTTGCCCCTGATGATTACGAAGTATGGCGAGATGCAGTAAACAGCAATCCGCCTTCGATGGTTGGAAAACCTATGTCCGTATACCTTACAAACGATGATATGTATGCTGATATCGTTTTCAATAGCTGGACTCAGAGCGGTGGAGGTGGATTCTCCTATACCAGGCAACTGCTTGCCAAATGGATGCATCCTGAGACTTCTTCAGGCACTACTACTGCCATATCAACCGATACCGTATTAATTGATTTTAATACTTTTAGCCTGCCAAATGGCACTTACAACGGTTCGATTGTAATAATAAGTAACGATCCTGATGAAGATTCCATAGTTATTCCTGTTCAGTATACCATTACAGGCGGTGTGCAGAATATCAGTGTAGACACAATGCCATTAGACTTCGGTGATGTATTTACCGGGGCTACTAAAAAAATGGAACTGAAAATAGAAAACAACGGGCAGGCAGGTCTGGATGTAACTGATATTCAAATGCTCAATTCCGAATTTGTGATTAACCCTGTATCATTTGTCCTGATGGGAGATTCTGTAAAGATTATAAGCATTGATTTCACTCCCCAGACAGTGGAGGGTTTTACAGATACTTTGTATATAACCAGCAATGATCCGGAAACACCTCTGATAAAGATACCTGTTACGGCCAATGCCATTGCTGCACCGGATATTGAACTTACACCGGCTGGTATATCGGTAGACATCATAAGCGGGGATACCATTGTATATAAACTCGCCATTAAAAATACCGGAGGTAATCTTCTCGAATATGATATACCCGGTACCGATATTGTAAACTTTAAAAAAACCGATTATGCTGACTGGAGACTAGCCGAAAACCAGGACAGGATTACGGATAATGTTTGGATAACAAGGGCAAATTCACAAGGAATTTTTAATATCTTCTCGGAGTCGAATTACGACAATTCATCTCCCGAAGGCACCGAATGGGCTTATGGTAACTCATCCGATCTCGACCCTGAAGATTACCAAGAATGGCGTGATGCAGTATTTAGTAACCCCCCGGGAATGGTGGGGAATGTGATTTCGCTTCATCTCATCGAAGAAGATATTTACTATGATGTTGAGTTCAATAGCTGGACAGAATCAGCCAATGGCGGAGGATTCTCATATATTAGGTACAAAGCGCTTCCTAAATGGGTTGAATTGCAGAACACAAGCGGTTTAATCGCGCCGGGACAGACAGACACGGTTGAAATGTGGTTTATTGCCGGTAGTCTTCCAGAGATGACATACAATACCAATGTTCTGGTAAGAACCAATATTCCGGGCAAAGAATCGGTTATGTTTACAGCTGAGATGGATGTAACCGGCATACCCGATATCACTGTGGCAACAACAGATATTGATTTTGGTACGGTATATTTAGGATATCCAGACACGCTGCAATTAATGGTCAGCAATACCGGTACTGATTCACTGGTTATTGAAAACATCTCTACCCTTACCGGTTATTTTGGTACAGTAGAAGATCAGTTGCTGATTATGCCGGGTGAGCAACAACCATTGCACATATTCTTCAGCCCTGACGCATTGACAAATTATGAGGACACATTGAAGTTCACCACCAATGTTGCAGGTAAACCGGCATTTTCAGTGGCACTATTAGGAGAAGGGGCAAATCCTCCCAACCTTTTTGTAGAGCCTGAAATGCTGAGTTATTATACGTTTTATAATAATATTATTAACGATACCATCTGGCTCAACAATTCCGGTATAGGAAAATCGGTATGGGATGTAAAAGTGGTGCCTCAAAAACTTGATCTGGAGAATGTACTCACTAACCTGAACAGCAACAGCGCAGACATCATTGCTGCAATTCCAAACAGATATGACTTTGCATACGATGGAGGCAGTAATTATATTGGTGATGGCGGCAACGACATGTATGACGGAGGAAATTACATCAATACCTCTAATGGTGGTGGCAATATTGAATACTCTGACAACACAGTTGTTGGAGGTGATATGTACTTCGGGTTCGGAACTTCTTATTTTACCCGTCACCTGAACGGATTGTTTGTATTTGCTGCCGACCTTATCAACATAGATGCATTCAGGATCACAGGCGAACTTGGTGCAGACGGCAGCGGAAATGTTGATGCCACAGTGTTGAAGTATGACTATTATGGTTATAAATTCAATGGTTTTGTGAAAAGGGTATACAATGCATCCGATCCTTCTGTAAACCATCTGGTTATTATACCTGATAATCCGGATGCAACACAAAAAATTGCCTCAGACACAGATGATGATTTACATGAGGTGAACGGGATAAGTAACACCAAAAGAATCTATTATCTGCTGTATGCAGGTACCGATGGTTATTATATTGATGATGCCAATACACAGGCTATTATGGAAAGCTTTATACAAAGTATATATGCTACACCTGACTGGATCAACCTGGCATACACTGCAGATACGATTGTTCCGGCTTCGACCGATACAATAGGGGTTACAATAAATACAACAGGTTTGGCATCAGGAATACACAATGCAAAAGTGATCGTAGCATGTAACAATCCTGTACAACCATACCTGGAGATACCTATAGAACTGAATGTTTATGGTATCAAGGTTGTCAATCCCATAGCCGATGTTTTGAAAAACGAAGGCTTTGTATCAGACACTGTTGATTTCGCCAATGTATTTGAAGATGCAGAGGGTGATCCGCTTACATATGTAATTGTAAGCACCGATACTGATGTTGTAACAGTTGATACCACCGGGGAAAAAATAGTAATAACCGAAGCCGGCACAGGAACTTCAACCATTTCGGTAAGGGCTTCTGATGGCAACGGAAATGCAGAATTTGAGGATTTCCTGTATAAGGTAAATGCAATTCCTGAAGTTGTTGAACCGGTAAAAGATACCGTCGTACAGGCAGGATTTGGCTCAATAACCATTGACTTGTCAACAGTTATTACCGATGCCGATGCTGATACACTGGTATTCGAAGCCCTTAGCGGCAATACTGGTGTGGTAACTGTAGCGGTAACAGGCAACATCCTTACAATTCAGGAAGTTGCATGGGGCATTTCAACAGTAACAATTTCGGCAACCGATGGCATGGCTGATTCAGAAGCAGATGAATTCGTTGTTACAGTAAATGCAACACCTACAGTTGCCAATCCTTTGGCAGATATAACTGTTGATGAAGGTTTTGCCACCAGAACAGTTGAACTTGCCACTGTGTTTGCAGATAATGATGATGCTACTACCTTAACGCTTACCGCGGAAAGCAGTAATCAGGCAGTTGTAACGGTAGCTATTGCAGGAACAACACTTACTGTTACCGAAGTTGGAACAGGAAATTCAAATATTACAGTAACTGCTTC
>JAFGPL010000185.1 GCA_016936215.1 Bacteroidales bacterium | reverse complement strand
GACCGGAGGGAGTAAAAATACACACTTGTTGCTGCATATTTAAATTTAATTTGCATATTTGCCCTTTTTCAAGAGCTTACAACAAGTTTTGCAACAATTAAAAGAACTAAAATTTATGTAATAAATTATGAAATATTATTTACTCATCCTTTTTTTGATACATTCCATAATGTTATTTTCTCAGGAACCAATATGTGTTAAAGGATATGTTGTTGACGATTATGATGTATTATCAAATGTTAATATAACCATAAAAGGCGGGAATAATAGTATAATTACCAAAAAAAACGGGAGGTTCAAAATATGTTGTCATTTAAATGACACATTGATTTTTCAGGGCAAATCGAACTTTGTGAAAGAAGAATACATCGCTAAAAATGATAGTATAGTAATAATTCACTTAATAAGGAAATTAGAATATAAAAACGGAAGGCAGCAAATTTACGGAAGGGTAAATACAATAAAATACTATCATTCATTTCATTTTGCGAATACATTTTATGATGAATACTCGTTTAACGTGGGTTATACCAATTATTTTGTCCCATACTTTTCTGAAAACAAGAACATTCCAATAGAAAGTATGGGTATAGGTATTAATGTTTCGTCGTGTGGTCAAGAAATAGCCATATTTCCAAATTTTCATTTAGATATCAAAAATAATTACCAACTGCACAATTCATATTTAAACTTCTTTATTCCTCAGTTAAAACTGGGATATGTTTATAATACAGATTCACAGCAAAATAGACACAGATTTGGTTATAGTTTAGAAATGAGTTTGTTTTCAACAAAAATTAGAAGTACAAATCTTTCTTTAAATCTAAGTTACAATAATTATTCACACACCAGCAATACATTTTTATTAGGAATTTCAATGAGGCCTTATTCAAGAAATCTCAAACAAATAAAAATAATTGATTGATTATGAATTTAAAATATATCATTGTCATTATAAGTTCGCTTTATTTTTCGTTTAGTGGTTCTGCACAAAATAGTAATGAATATAACATTGTTAAAACTCATTTGAACAATATACTTGATTCGTCTTTAGCAACAGGATTTTACAGAGTTCTAAAAACAAAATATATTGAAACCTGCGAGATGACTCCCCAGATAGAATACAAACAGGAAATTAGCACCAAAATAATTGTTTTAAGGTATTTCTTCTTCAAAAAAAAGAAAGAAGTAGTTTACGTCAAAAGTACACCTATGGTAAAGTGGAGTTACGAAAAACCTTTTGAAAAGGAATTCATAGAAAATTCTGATTTGTACGCAGTTTTTAGTCCAATGCCCGTATTATTAAAAAATAATATCGAATTAATAGAAATAATTAGTAATTCGGATAGTTCATATAATATTAATTTACAGATTGATGAATTTGGGATGCGAAATCTACATGCTATTCATAATATGAATAATAAGGATAATATTGGATTAATCATCAATGATGATTTAATTCGATTATTCGGAATTTCTTCAATAAAGAATATTAATGGTAAAGCATGGATTAATTTGAAGTTTACAGAATATCAATATGATACAATTGAATATATAAAAAATGAATTAGAAACCAAATATTAACTGTTGCTAATCATAATAAAATACTAAAATAGTGTCTAATGAAAAATTTGCATTTAATTCTATTAATTGTTGTCAGCATTATGTACATTTCATGCAATCAAAATGACACAAAAAAAAGGCCTGAAATAGAGATTAAGAACATATCATCTTATCCGAGACCTTACAGTAATAACCATAAAGTAAAATCAGAAACCTTTATTAAAGGAAAAGTTCATAACTGGACTACCGATACCGTATATTGTTTTACTACCCCTTTTTATTCTCCATTTTCTTTTGAATCGTATTATCAGATAATTTCAGACGATAGTACTTTCGAATTCGGTTTTGACGATATCGATAAACCAATTATTTTTCAATTAACTCCCAGTAAGAGAACTGTTGACGAAAACATCAATACGTTAATGTTTTCCACATTAACAAATAAACATTACTATGGGCAATGCAATAAATTTTACACTTTTTATGCCACAACATATCTTGTTGAACCCAATGATTCAATTGTAGTAGATTTAAAACTCAATAGCTGGGTTGAAACATTGTCCAAGAAGAGAGCAAAACAGTTAAAGTCAATAGGCGTTCAGATATCAGATGATAATACTGTTCGCGATTATGGGAAGACAGATATTATTTTTATAAATGCCAACAAAAAGTCTCTTGAATATTTTCAAAAATGGTTTGATTTAGAAGATAAATTTGATAGTAAAATAGAACGTTCCTTAAATAAGGAATCTGCACTCAAGAATGTAACTAATCTAAAAAACCAATTACTTTCTGATTTAAATGACTATAAATTAAATATAACTCCTTTATTATATGAAGTTTTACAAAACGGGATAGAATTCGCAGCAAGGTATGAACTTTTAAAGTATTTGATATTAAATGAGGAACCGTATTTAGATGAACCATACTTATATAATTTATCTGAATTTGTAGAGTTTGACAAGGATAAAGTGAACAATAACACAATAATAACAGAAGAGTACAATGAATTCTTAGAATTTTATTTGTCATTTAAGTTAAGTAAACAGCAGAAGAAATATATTATTTATAAAGCTTTTGACAAGGAGAAGTATGAATTTGCAATTTTGGAGTTGCCAGAAATCTCGAAGTATTACTATTTGGCAAATAATCTACTGTTTTCGGATAATTCTTCTGATTTTAAAAACTTAGCCAATAGGTTGATTAAAGATTATCCTAATGGTGAATTAAATAATGATCTAATTGAGAAATATCAGTAATTACATTTGTCAACAATATAGTATTTAAGGCACTGTTGAGCCAAATAAAAGAGGCAGTTAGTTAGAGAACCTACTGCCTTAAAAAAAAGATTTGTGAGTTTGAGTACCTGATCAATTGTGTTTTCCCGGTAAAGCCCAAAGAAGCCACAACCCAAAACCCGAAACACGAAACCCATTTCTCTTCTCCTAAAGGCCTAACACCTAAAGCTTGCCTTCTGTACCACCATTCTGTCGTTACTAACGGAGCTTAATACCGCTAATTCTGATTACTACCATACTATCGCCCGGAGCTTGCTTTTATTCAACAAAGTGCATGGGGTAGTTCAGTCTTTATCTTTGTGCTTCTTTGCGGGCTTTGTGGTTAAACTCTTTCTCACATCCCGCAATCCCCTGCTCCATTTCCGTCCCTACAGGGAAGGCACAGCAAGGATAGCGCAACATAGCAGTTAGAGGGAAGGGTCAGGAATGTAGTTGCGAGTAAAACCGCGAACAACTGTTATATCCTTTATCTTTTCCTAAAGGCTTAAAGCCTATCGCCTAAAGCCTTTCTCACCCTCACCCTCATCCCTCACTCACTCTCTCTCACCCTCTCACCCTCTCACCTTCTCATCTCCCAACATCTGTTTTTCGGCATTTTTCAGCTTCCCTGTATTTTTTAAAGATTCTTATCTCTATATTAGCATATTAATTATTATTTCTGCCAAAATAAAGTAATCATGAAAAACAAAATCCTCCTATTATCTTTAGTTGTGGTGTATAATCTGAATATCTATGCTCAGAATCCCGAATGGGAAAACCCGGTCATTAATGCCGTGAATAAAGAACCCGCCAGGGCTACTTTTATGGGATATCCCTCTGAAAAAGCGGCCATTGAGGACGACTATTCAAAATCACCCTGGTATCTGTCGTTAAACGGCACCTGGAAGTTTCACTGGGTGGCACAACCCGAAAAAAGACCGGTAGATTTTTATAAAAGCGATTTTGATGTCAGCAAATGGAATGACATTCCCGTACCTTCAGACTGGCAGATGCATGGTTACGATTACCCGGTTTATGTGAACATTGCCTACCCGCACCCGAAAAACCAGCCCTACATATCGCATGATTATAATCCTGTTGGATCTTATAAACGTACATTCACCGTACCCAAAGACTGGAAAGGTATGCAGGTATACATCCATTTCGGGGGTGTGAACTCGGCCATGTACCTGTGGATAAACGGCAAATATGTTGGTTACAGCGAAGACAGTAAAACACCTGCTGAATTCGACATCACATCATACCTGCAGAAAGGAGAGAACACGGTAGCTGTTGAGGTTTACAGGTGGTGCGACGGCAGTTACCTCGAAGACCAGGATTTCTTCAGACTGAGCGGCATAGAGCGCGATGTTTACCTGTTTGCCACCCCTCAGGTTAAAATAAATGATTTTTTTGCAAAAGCAGGGCTCGACGGAAAATATCTCAATGGTACCCTGAAGCTGAATGTATTGCTTGAAAACCTCACCGGCAAAGCCTTATCTGATCAGAAACTCTTAATAAACATTTATGATGATGAATCGAAACAGGTGGTTTTTACAGATAAACGCAGTGTAAATATTGGCGCTGAAAACAATGCCACTGTTGACTTTAATGCCATCGTACCCGGTATCAGGCACTGGTCTGCAGAATTTCCAAACCTATACACGCTCACCCTTCAGCTTTCGGATGCAAAGGGCAACCTGGTACAGGCCACCGGATGCAAGATTGGTTTCAGGAGCTCAGAAATAAAAAACGGACAGTTGCTGGTGAACGGGAAAGCCATCCTGTTTAAAGGAGTCAACAGGCACGAGCACGATCCTGTTACCGGCCATGTTATCTCAGTCGAATCAATGATAAACGATATCAGGCTGATGAAACTGTTTAACATCAATGCGGTAAGGACATCGCATTACCCTAACGATCCGATGTGGTACAAACTATGCGACAAATACGGCATTTACCTTATTGATGAAGCCAACATCGAGTCGCACGGCTATGGTTACAACCCGAAAGAAACGCTGGGCAACAACCCCGATTACCTTGATGCCCACCTTTACAGGGTTTCAAATATGGTTGAACGCGACAAAAACCACCCGTCAATTA
The DNA here is from genome assembly GCA_016936215.1 of Bacteroidales bacterium. Classification (GTDB taxonomy): domain Bacteria; phylum Bacteroidota; class Bacteroidia; order Bacteroidales; family UBA10428; genus JAFGPL01. The sequence goes on along the minus strand of JAFGPL010000185.1, from coordinate 3,667 downwards.
TCCTATGGTCTATGGGCAACGAAGCAGGTACCGGTACCAACTTCCTGGCCGTGTATAAATGGACCAAACAGAGGGACAACACCCGTCCCGTACATTATGAACGTGCCGAAAAAGATACCGATATTAAAGAGCGACATACCGATGTTATCAGCGACATGTATGCAGGAATCAGGCATATTGACAGGTACCTGAAGACCGATCCCGACAGACCGTTCTTCTGGTGTGAGTATGCCCATGCCATGGGAAACAGCACAGGCAACCTGCAGGATTTGTGGGACTATGTCGAATCGCAGCCCAAACACCAGGGCGGTTTTATATGGGACTGGGTTGACCAGGGCCTCCTTACAAAAAATGACAAAGGCAGGGATATTTTTGGCTATGGTGGTGATTTTGAACCCGAAGGCACTTACACCGATCTGAACTTCTGCTGCAACGGACTGGTTGGCCCCGACCGCAGCCTTCACCCGGGCATATGGGAAGTGAAAAAGGTTTACCAGTATATCAAATTCAAAGCAGTGGACCCATTAGCCTACAAATTCGAAATCAAAAACATGCACGATTTCTCTACCCTGAAAAACCATAAAATTGAATGGGAGATACAGGAAGACGGGGAAAAAATACTGGAAGGCGAATTGCCTTTCGACATCGCCCCGGGACATGCAGTGGTGGTCACCCTTGAAAACATACAATTTGAACCCAAGGCCGGTTCGGAGTATTTTATAAATTTCAGTGCCACTACCAGGGAAGCTTCGGAGTTGGTACCTGCCGGTCATATTGTTGCCACTGAACAGGTTAAATTACCTATTGAATTTGCAGACCCCGATATTAACCCGGGCCAGCTACCTGCCCTTGAGCTTACCACAACAGCAAATGCTTACACCTTTACAGGAGAAAACTTTAAAGCAGTATTCGACAGGCAAAAAGGCAGTTTGACAGAATATTTTGTAAATGGGGTGAACATGCTTGCGGGAGCCCTGGATATAAATTTCTGGCGTGCCCCCAACGATAACGATTTTGGGAACAAAATGCAGGAACGTCTTGAACCATGGAAAAAAGCAGGCAACAACCGGATTGTCATAAAAGATACCGTCGCAAAGCATAGTGATGCAAGCTATGAACTGAAATTCAAATTCGACCTTCCCGATGTGGCATCAAAGCATAAAACCGTTTACACCATCAATGGCAATGGCGAAATTATTGTTTACAACAAATACACTCCCGGCGAAAAGAATTTCATTGAATTGCCGAGGTTCGGCATGAGCCTAGCACTGAACAAGGGATTCGACAACCTGAAATGGTTTGGCAGGGGGCCTTACGAAAATTACAGCGACCGCAACACAGCCTCTTTTGTCGGCTTATTTGAAAAAAAGGTTGCAGACGAAACCATCCCCTATTGCCGGCCACAGGAATTTGGCTATAAAACCGATGTAAGATGGTTTACCCTTACCGATGCAGCCGGCAAAGGATTGAAATTTGAAGGGCTGCCCCTGGTATGTTTCAGCGCGTTGCATTATACCATCGAAGACCTTGACCCGGGTAAGAAAAAACTCAATATTCACCCGCCCGACCTCGACCCCAGTCCTGAAATATATATCAATGTTGACCTTGCCCAGATGGGCGTAGGTGGTGACAATAGCTGGGGAGCATTGCCCCATGATAAATACAGGCTGTTTCAAAAAGAATATGAGTATACTTTTGTAATAAGTCCAATTAAATAATCATGAAACGAATTTCTAATATCATACTAATAACCATTAGTATCGGTTTGTTTTTTTCGGGTTCTTACGATAAGGAAAAACCCGAAGTAGGTAACGATAAAGAATGGACCATCGTAAGTTTTCCCGACTTTTTCAACTTCGATGTTCCCGAACCCTGGCCCAGGTGGGACACGGCTGTTAACTGGTTCCTGGAACAGGTAGAAAAAGAGTCGCCCGAGTTTATCCTCATGGCAGGCGACATGGTCAACGGCCATTGGACCGACAGTCCCAAATGCATCGAACACATGGGCACAACCTATTTTGGCAACTGGATAAGAAGGGTAAGCAGCCACGGGTTAAAATATTATACCGCCGTTGGCGACCATGAACTGGGAGATGATCCGTGGCCGCCGGAGAAAGTGGCGCTTGTTCCTCATTTTGAAAATATCTATAACGAGATGATGAAAATGCCGCAAAACGGCCCCGATAACAAAAAAGGGCTGGCATACTGGGTACGGCATAAAAACGTGCTGATAGTTACTGTTGAAACTTTCGAAGTCATTAATAATGAAGTTCGTGTAACCGTTTGTTGCGAACAGCTCGAATGGCTGAAACAGACCCTTGCTGCCAATAAAGATGCAGATTTCATCATCGTTCAGGGCCATGCACCGGTAATCGGTAAGCCTAAGGCGCGTTCATCAAGCTCGCTGATGGTGGCAGACAGTTCCGCAAGCGAACTCTGGAAGGTGATGAAAGAGGCAAATGTTGACCTTTACCTGTGCGGCGAATTTCATGCTGTCACCATCAACGAGATGGACGGCATCTGGCAGGTTGTGCATGGCTCCTCATGGGGCAGAACTATTGTGGATACCCAGGATTACCTTGTAATTGAGGTTGCCGGGAAAAAACTCAACCTTAAAATGAAAAGCTTCAGGATGGAAGCCGGAGGGGAACACATGTGGAACCTGCATAAAGACCGGGGACCAATGGAAATTGTAAGAATACCCGAAGAGGTAAAAAAAGAAGGTCCACAAATCACCGGCACACTCACCATTGATAAATCGGGCAGGAAAAAGCAATTTAATAATATAACCGGCTATTTTTTAAATCAATAATTTAACAATGAAAAGTAACAGAACATTAGTTGTGCTACTCATCAGCTTTTTACCTTTTTCTTTATTTGCCCAGGAAAATTTAACAATTCCACTTCCCGAACCTGAAAAAACCGGAGGAAGACCTTTAATGGAAGTACTGAATGACAGGCATTCTTCAAGAGAATTTTCACCGAAAGAACTTTCAGACCAAATGCTTTCAAACCTCCTTTGGGCTGCCTTCGGTATCAACAGGCCCGAATCGGGGAAAAGAACCGCACCTTCTGCCAGAAACAGGCAGGAGATGGAAATTTATGTTACATCGGCAAAAGGTTTGTTTTTGTATGATGCAAAAGCCAATGCCCTTGTTAGAATCCTTTCTGAAGACATCAGGTCTGAAACCGGGGCACAGGATTGGGTGGCAAAAGCAGCCATAAACCTTATTTATGTTGCCGATTATTCCAGGCTCGGCGATGCCGATGAAAACAGCAAGTGGGCAAATGCCAATGCCAGCGCGGGCTTTATCGGCCAGAATGTATATCTCTTCTGTGCTTCAGAAAACCTTGCCACCGTGATCAGGGGAGGATTTGACCGGGAAAAGCTTGAACCCGTGATGAAATTACGGCCTGACCAGAAAATCGTGCTTGCACAAACTGTCGGATACCCGAAAGAAGAGAAATAATTACCATGAGGTGTTTGCTTGTCATCCTGAACGGCAGTGAAGGATCTTTTTTAATTGACCTGTCCACTTTTGGCTTACGCCACATACTTCATTCCATATAATAGGTTTTATTTCACTACTGTCCGACTAAAATATTTTTCAAATTATAAACCCTCTGAAATAAAAAGGTTTAATGATATTACGCCACCTACGGGGCT